>QGUT01000117.1 GCA_003242255.1 Bacillota bacterium | reverse complement strand
TCTATCAACTCCCCATAGTTATTACATAAGTTCGACACAAAACCCAAAAATCCTTCCCTCGGAAGGCCCATATTTTATGGTAATATATTCCCCCAAAAAAACAAAAAAGCTGCAGGGCCCGAAACTTTTCGGGCCCTGCAGCTCTTATCCCCGTCAAATATTCCCCTTAAGGCGCCGCCGCACTTCCTCAGGAATCAGATCTCCTACCCTGCCCTTTGCCAGGCAGATGCTGGTATCGGCAGCCCCGTAGTACACCAGAATCTCGTCATTTTCGCCCAGGATTTCCTTTTCTTCGGCTGGCACTGCCCCGCAAGTAAACACCACGTTGGGCACCCAGGACTCGCCCTTTTTCCCCACCTCGTACTCCTCTTCTGGCGACAGAATCGGGTTGGGCGAGCGGTAGAGCACCCGTCCCGGGTCGTCAAAGTCCGCCAGCACCACTCCCAGCCGGTATACCATTTCCTGGTCGACGCCGTGGTATATGAGAAGCCATCCGAATTCGGTTTTTATGGGCTGCGCCCCTGCCCCGATTTTCAGGGAATCCCACATCATGCCGGAGCGCGGCCCCATTATTATTTTGTGGCCTTCGTGAGGCCAGGGGAACGCCAATTTTTCGGAATAGGCCACCCATATGCTGGGTTCTATCCGATGGTAGATGGCGTAATTTCCTTTTATCTTTTCGGGGAACAAAATGGCGTCTTTGTCCCATATCCCCGGAAAGGCCAGCCCTTTTCGCTTCCATCGGTCGAAATTGCGGTTTAAAAAGTCCTCCACCGAAATGGAAGCGGCGGCTATCTGCGCCACAACCCCGTCGTACGCCGTGTAGAGCATCACGATCTCGTCGTCTATTACGACCACCCGGGGGTCTTCGCAGCCCTTTATTTCCTCTTTGGTTTCCGGCACGAAAATGGGGTGTTTTAACCGTTCCAGAACGTTGTAGCCGTCGGTTATCGCGAGGCCAATCCGGGACACCTCGTCCTGGCCGTAAGCCCTGTAAAGAAGGTAAACCTTATCCTTTAACCTGAGGGCGGCGGCATTCAGAACGTACTTGCTCTCCCACCAGTGCTCCCTTATAGGACTCAATATGGGATTTTTTTCATAGCGCTCGAGTTTTCCGGCGGGAGGCCACTCTTCCAGTTCCTGCACCACGACTTCTTCTTTTGGGGGTTTGATCCCCAGAAGTATATCTAGAAGGTCCTGGTTTTCCCTCCCCAAGCTTATGAGCTGGAATACCTGATTCAATATCTCGTCGGTGTCATAGCCCATCTCTTTGTATATCTCTTCCATAAGGTCGTGGCTGAACCAGTCCCTTTCGACGTGTAGCGAAAGCGGCGTCGGGACCCCTTCACCGCCTTTGAAGCTGAAGCTGGCCCAGGTCCAGGCCGAACACGGCAGGTAAGTCCCGTCCTCCAGGGTAAGCCCCAGGCCATGGCCTTCGGCCATTTTATAAATGTAGTCCCCTTCTTCTATTCTTCCTGCGTCTTTGAGGTTTCTCGCCAGTTCCTTGAGCCTTGCCGCCAATTCCCTATGGTGCCAGTTTTCGAAGATGCGGTGGGCTGAAAAAATTTCCCTGCCGTAATGCTTCGTTATGGAATTTACGAATTTCTGCCCCACTTCGCGGCGTTCCCGAGCGTAGATCTTCCATATGATGGAATAATGTTCGGCTTCGATTATGCTCTTCGCCAATCTCGTAAAATACCTGAGCTTCGGGTATTTGCCGCCCATTCCCTTGCCGAGGCCGACGACGGCAATCCTTGCCGTCAGCCTGCTGTACCGCGATATATCGGCCCAATCGTTCAACACCGGAATCTTCTTCCTGTCCAGTACCAGCGGGCGGAGTTCTACCTCTTCGAAGCTATCCGGCCTTAAATTGTCCTGCAGCCATTCGTAAATGTGGTTGAAATATTCGGGGCTCTCGGTAAATTGAGCTAAAGTCAGGGCATCCCTCACGTCCAGGTTGTCCATTAGCTCGCGCATGTTCCGGAAATTGAATCTCACCAGCAAATTTCTCGGGGGAAACTCGTAAAGGAGTTTCCTCAGGACTTCCCACTTTACGCCGAGCACCTTTCGGTGGGGAAAAAGCTCAAAAATCCTCCTGCAAACTTCATTGAGGCCTTCTTCGCTATGAAGGTCTCCCGGGAAAATTCTATCTACGGCTTTCTCCAGCTCCCCCAGGAAGTTTGCAAAGCCTTCGGCTATTCTCTCTGGGCTTTCTTCCTTTATACCGAGCACGTTTTTTATATAGCCTTCGAAAGCAAGGCTGTATTTTCCCTGAAGCTTTTTAAAGATCTCTTTGGGAAAGATCTCCCTTCCACGGTACCCTTTTAATCTCTTGGGGAGCACTATGGGAACCCCCGGCACGAATTCCAGGTAATCGAGGGGTGTAATGAGAGGCCTGGTCCCTTCGCGTTTTTTATCGAAGGAGACCTTAAAGCTCTTCTTTTCATTTAAAAAAGCTTTTTCCTGGGCTCGGATCAGGATCTGTGCTTTCGAATCGACGATCTCCCTTTCGTCGACCCCTATTTTCTTCAGCGCTGAATCTAATTCCAGAATTTCTTTCGCATACCCCACGATCCGGCCGTCGTAAATGCCGGCCAGCGCATCGATGATGTCCTCTTTCAGCACCTTTTCATTGGTTGCAAAAGCTGTGAGGAGTTCTAGGGCGACCCTTGACCAGAGTTCGGCAGAGAACTCAAAATCGCTCTTTTCCCGAGCCGAAATTTCCTTTAATGCTTCTTTCGTCTCTTTATCCAGCACAAGATCCAGCAGTTGCTCGTACCGCTGGAAATTCTTCTTAAAGGATTCCAGGTAAGTTTCTATGTTCAATTCTTCCCAGGGAGCTTCCGGCTCTATTTCCCCATCCATCTCAAAGACATCCGGTTTTCTTACCAGCAGATCCTCCGGCCAGAGTTCTTCGTCGCGCAGGATGCACTCAAAAACGGTTCGGGCCACCGCTTTAAATACGACATTTCGCTTCTGGTACAGCGATGGCGCTGAAAGCTTGGGGCCTAACTTCACCTCGCAGATCTTTTTGCCCCATTTTAGGGCCGCCATTACGAGCCAGGGGGTTATGCCGTAACCTCCCAACAGCTCCGTATGCTGGTCAAATTCTTTGCACAGGTCCTCCACCAGATCGTGGGACAGGGCGCACACACCGCCTAGGGGATCAGAGATGCTCGTACCATAAAAGGCCGCCAGAAGGGGCGACACGAAAAGTTTGCCGGTGGTTTCTTCAAAAGGGCTTCTCGCAAAGCTCGCAACGGCCATGTCGTAGCCCCGGGCAACGGGTTTGTAAAGATTTTCGATGCACCGGGATGTAATTCCCTTTTCCCCGCTTTCCAGGTCGGCTTCCAGGAGCACCACATCCGATTCCAGCAGGCGGGCCACTTCAAAGATGGCCCGGATGCTGAACCCCTTGCCCTTGGCTGCTTCGGGCATCGCAAAACAGTAAATCCCATCCTTTTCGCAGGCTCTGAGGCCCTCGACGATTTCCTTTCCTGCCGGATCCGCCGCACAGAAGATTATCTTTTTGTCTCCCTTGGAAAGCACGCTATTTTGCGCCGTTTTCAGCAGTTTTTCCAATGTTTCTTTTTCGTTTATAAATGGGATGCCGATTACTACATCTATTTCTTCGGTCTTTATATCTTCGACCAGCTTTTTTACACTTTTTGTGAAATCGCTGGGAAACACTACTTTACCTCCTATGCCGCTGGGATGAGCGACCTTTCTACCTTGCTTTCTATTTGTTCAAGGATTTGATGGGCCAAGAGGAAAGTGACTATGGCTTCAGCTCCCTGATTTTGATTGACTCCATCGGGCGTCAAACCGTCGTGACAGCCCTGGGTATTTTGGTTTATGAGGGGAACTTCATTTATATTTTCTCCCCAGTACCAGTTGTAAGCGGTTTTGGCCTTTATAAAATATTCTTTCTCCCCCGTTGTGACGTAGGCCTGCAGGCACGCTAATATTATGGAAGCTGCGTCTACCGGCTGCTGGTCATAAAGCGGCATGGCGTCTTCCTTTTTCCACCATCCCCTGTTGCCCACTATGTTGAGGTACCCTTCTTTAAAAAGAACCTCTGTCAAAAATTCCAGGGCGTTCTTCGCCACTTCCAGTACTTTCCTGTCGCCGCTCACCGCATAGTAGGAAAACAGAGAATGGGGAAGGAGGGCATTACAATAGGTCAGGCGGTCTTCAAACCAGCGCCACTTACCTGCTGAATTTTCTTCATATAAGTTCACGAGCTTATAGGCCATTTTTTTCGCTGCAGGGTATAGATCTTTGTGCTGGTCAAAATTGTTTATGAGGTTTACCAATCCCAGGAGCACGTAGGCCACAGCCCTTGGAGCATTGAGATTCAGGACTTTTTTCAAACTTTTGTTTAGCATTTTCAAACTCGCCTGCTTTACATGGCCCATATCGCTCAACGCTGAAAAGCTTATTGACATAAAAGCCCTGCCCATACAGTCTTCCGAATTGAGGACGGGCACAAACCTATCTTCCAATTTCAGGTTGTTCCACAGGCCGTTGTCTTCCTGAGCCTGTTCCAGAAATCTTATATAGGTCTCGGCCAGTTTTTCCCTGGCATCGTCTTTCATGTCCAAAGTCACGAGGAGTGCTCTGGCGTTGTCATCCACCGTGTAGCCGCTGGATTTCTGGGGAGTAGAATTTTCGGCAAATTGGATTATTCCGGTGGAGTCGGTCATCCTCATCAGGTGCTTATACATCCTTCACAGCCCTCCTGTTTAAATTGGACTGCAACAAACCCTCGATCACCTCCACGTAACTTTTTGCAACCTGAGGCCAGGTCATGGTCTTCCCCAGCTTGCCCGCCTTTTTCTCCAGCTGGCTCTTCAAAGCCGGGTCTTTTAATATCCGATCTATCAGGCAGGCTAATTCTTCCGAATCGGCTTGCGATGCGACGAGGCCCCGCCCGTTGCCCAGGACTTCCAGGGAATAATCGTAGGGAGTAGAAACGATAGCCCTTCCGCAGCCTATGGCGTAGGACAGCGTACCGCTCACCGCCTGATGTCTGCCGGGATAGGGGGTGAGGTACACATCGGTCATCTTTTACCATTCTCCGACCCAAGGAGACGTACTAGATACCGTTTTC
>QGUT01000116.1 GCA_003242255.1 Bacillota bacterium | reverse complement strand
GGCTGTAACCTGTACGCCGCAACTATCGCATCAGCATCTCCTTCAGCTCCCGCGTGGGCCATGCCCCTGAGCACCCCGAAAACCAGGATATCCCCTTTTGCGACCACTTCGCTCCCCGGATTTACGTCGCCTACTATTACTACGTTTCCACCGTAAACGATCCTCTGCCCCGACCGCAGCGTCTTCTTCAAAACCAGGGTTTCCGGCAGCTGGTGAGTCGTAGGACTAATGGTATAAAGGGGATGGTCTTTTTTGAGGTTCAATCCGTATTCCTTCAGCATCGCTTCCAATTCTTCCATCTCTTCCGGGCTTATCTGGCCTTCTTTGACTAACAGCCGCGCCTCGCCGCCCCTGAAGAAATTCCCGCTCCCCTGAAGCCTTTCAAGGATTGTGTTCCTGATGGTCTCGAAATCCGAACGGCGTCGCAGTATTATCGAAATTCCATCCCTTGTACCTTTTATTACTACCGTCTTCTGGCTCATCGAAGTTCCCTCCGCAGCTTCGTCTCTTATCAATATTCTTCAAAAAAAAGACAATTCCTGCTTGCTAAAACAAAAAAACCAGAATCTGTAAGACTCTGGTTCAATCTCCAATTTCCTGAGAAGTAGCTTCTCCTTCAGCCTCCTCTTCCAAATCCAGGTTAAAATAGGCGCTCAATACGGCCCTGGCTACGGGCCCACCCGTAGTTCCGCCGGAACCGGCCTGCTCTATAAATACCACCACGGCTACCTCGGGATCGTCGTAAGGCGCAAAGCACACAAACCAGCCGTGGGGAGTCTTTTTCACGTCCCACTGGGCCGTTCCGGTTTTCCCCCCGATGGGGATGGGAAAATCGGCAAAGGCCGAATAAGCCGTGCCTCCCGGCGATACCACCGCCCTCATACCTCTCTTTATGATATCAAAAGTCTCTTTTGAAGCCGGAACTTCTCCCCCTTTCTCCGGCTTTTTTTCGTAAATGACGTTGCCTTCCGCGTCCACAATGCTTTTCACGAGGTGAGGTTTCATCCAGTAGCCCTCGTTGGCGATGGCGGAAACGTAAGTCACTATCTGAAGCGGTGTGTACTGGTGGTAACCCTGGCCTATGGCCGCGTCCAGCGTTTCGGCCGGATACCATATCTTATCCGAAGCCTTGCTGAAGACCTTTTGCTTGTATTCCCGGCTCGCCACGTTCCCGGCTTTTTCCCCGGGCAGTTCTATGCCCGTCAATTCTCCCAGGCCGTACATTCTCGCGTACTTTTCTATGTTGTCGATGCCGAGCCTCCTTCCCATCTCGTAAAAATAGATGTTGCAGGAGACTCCAAGGGCCTTCACTATGTCGACGCTCCCGTGCCCTCCGACCTTCCAGTCTTTTTTAGGCGCAATCGTCCAGTACACCCCGCGGTCCAAAATCTTCTCTTTTTCATTGGTCACCTTTTCTTCCAGGGCGGCCGTGGCCGTCACCATTTTAAAGACCGAACCCGGCGGGTACACTTCCGATATGGCTATATTCACCATGGGCCTCAAGGGATTGTTGGCCAGGCTCTCCCATTCCTTCTGGGTAATTCCCCGGGCAAACATGTTGGGATCGTAGCTGGGGTAGCTGGCCATGGCCAGCACTTCGCCTGTTTTGACATTGAGCACCACCACGGCTCCCCTCTTGGCGTTGGGATAGGGATGCCTCTTGTCTGTCTGGAGCTTTATGAGCTGCTCCTCCAGGGCCTTTTCCGCCACCTGCTGCAGTCTCAGGTCCAGGGTGAGGTTAACGGTGGCCCCGGGCGTAGCCGCTTTTTCTCCAAGGGTTCGGATGGGCTTTCCCGTTGCCGTCACTTCTACCTGACGGCCGCCGTCTTCGCCCTTTAAATACTGCTCCAGCACTTTTTCCAGTCCCGTCTTGCCCACCAGGTCCCCTGGCCGGTAACCTTTATCCCTAAGGGCTTTCAGTTCCTCCTGATTTATCTCTCCCACGTAGCCGAAGACGTGGGCGGCCAGACTCCCGTAGATGTAATTCCTGATGGGTTCCACTTCGATGTATACGCCTGGAAGCCGCCTTTCTTCGATTTTGGCCACGGTTTCCATGTCCACGTTGGTCTTCAGCCTGACCGGCATGTACTTTTTATATCCCATGTCCCTTATCTTGTTTTTCAGGGTGTGGTACGAATACGATACCAGCACCGGAGTATCCTTAGGGGCATCGAGGGTCAATTTCCCGGAGGAGGCATCGAATTTTATTATGCCCACGCTCTCTTGCGTCTCTTCGTAAACCACCTTTACGTCGCTTTCATCCACCGTGCCGTCCCCGTTGGTGTCGTAAAGGGGGAGTTTCTCCAGAACTATTTCTCCTTTTTCGTCGACGGTGTGCCTTTCTCCTTCCACGCTGGTGGCCTCGGGTATTTCCAGGATTTCACACAGCGCTTTGAACACCTGGTCCTGCTCCTCGGCGGTCGAATTGACATTCATGTAAGACACCGTATAGCTGGGTTTGTTGTTAACCAGTTCATTCCCGTTTCTGTCTTTAAAAACTCCCCTCGGCGCCGTGACAGGTACTATCCTTATTCTGTTTTCCTGAGCGAGTTTTTCGTATTCGGCTCCGTAGATTATCTGAAGTGTAAACAGACCTATGCTGAGAAACAGAAAAACCCCCACCGCAATCCACGTGAATATGTGGAGCCTTTTCTCCATTTTCTTAATATCCACGGCACTTCTCCCCTGGGTCTAATATTTTGTCTCAAAATAATAATTCAGGAACCGTTCCAGTTTCACCACAGCTGCGTACATAAAAGGGCCCAACAACGCGTTGTATAGGGCCGAAGACACCACCTTTTGCAAGAACAAGCTGGAAGTGTACCCGGGAATGAAAACCCAGCACGCCGCTAAAAATATGAAATTGTAAAGCAAGGTCCCAACGAAAACAAAGCCCATGGTGAACACCACTGGGCCTTTAAACAAATCCCTCGTCCCGTACCCTACCGCGTAACCCGTCAGAAATTTTACCAGCGCGTTAAACCCCAGAAAGTTCCCGTAAACTATATCCTCGAGAAGGCCTATCGCAAGGCCGTACAGGGCTCCTCCATTTTCTCCCCTGATCAAGGCCACGCAGAGCACCAGCGTTAATATAAAATCGGGCTTAACGGCCCCGATTTGCAAAAGCACTCCGAAAGTGGACTGAACTGCCAACAGCAAAACTGCTACTATGAAATAGGACAGCGCCCGCAAACGCTACTCACCCCCCGGCACTTCCCTTTGGTCTCTTATCACAAAGACTTCTTCCAGCTTTTGGAAATCTACCGCCGGCTTTACGATGGCGTATTGCGTTAGATTGTCCGATTCTTTCTGTACCTCCACCACTTCTCCTATCAGAATACCTTTAGGCACTATGCCTCCCAGGCCGGAGGATATGACCACATCCCCTTTCACGATGCGGGCGTCGGCTGGCAAAAAGACCATCTTGGCATGCCCAGAGGGGGCCGGCGAAATGTTTCCTTTGAGAATGCCGTTGTCCCTGGTCCTCTGGATCATCGCGCTCACCGACATTCGATTGTCCAGGAGCATGAGCACCTTGGCCCAATTGTCTCCTACGTCGGTCGTATATCCTACCAGGCCTTTTTCGGTGACGACGGCCATATTTTCTGTAACGCCGTTTTTTCTTCCTTTATCGATGATTATCACGTTAAACCAGTTGCTGGGGTCCCTGCCTATTACTTCGGCGGCCACCAGATCGTACTGGGAATTTCTTTCCTTGAATTCCAGCATCCTCCGCAGCCTTGCATTTTCCGCACTGTATTCCAGAAATTTATGTTTGTACTCCTGCAGTTCTTGCACCTCTTGTTTTAAAGCTTCGTTTTCCCTTTTAAGTTCAAAAAGCTGGGTAATCGAGGTGATACTTTCGCTTACCCTGTGTGACATCCACGAAAAGGCTCCCTGGATGGGCTTCATCAAGAAAATTATGGGTTTTTCCAGGGTGCTGAAAAGGGAACTGTTTTGCATCGTAGCATTTACAGTAAAACTCAGGGACGCCACTATTAATATAACGAAAAAAACTTTTTTGTATTTCCTGAGGTGCAGCAAAAAACACCACACCCCTTACACGACTTTTTTCGATAAGACCTGCACGCGCCTTAAAAGGTCCAATTCTTCCAGGGCTTTTCCAGTCCCCAGCGCCACGCACTCCATGGGATTTTCGGCGATGTGAACCGGCATCCCCGTTTCGTGGTTTATCAGCTTATCGAGGCCGTAGAGCAAGGCTCCGCCCCCGGTCATCACGATTCCCCGGTCCATTATATCCGCCGCCAGTTCCGGTGGGCTCTTTTCCAGGGTGACTTTAATAGCGTCCAAGATGCTGTTTACCGGTTCCGCCAGGGCTTCTCTTATCTCCTCCGAATTTACTTTTATCGTCTTTGGAAGCCCCGTCACCAGATCCCTTCCCCTCACCTCTATGGTCTCCTCTTTGGGTTTGGGGAACGCGGATCCAATCGTTATTTTGATTTCTTCGGCGGTCCTCTCACCTATCATCAGGTTGTATTCCTTTTTGATGTAGCTCATTATTGCTTCATCCAACTCGTCGCCGCCCACCCGGATGGACTTGCTGGTGACTATGCCTCCGAGGGATATGATGGCGACTTCCGTAGTGCCGCCGCCGATGTCGACCACCATATTGCCCGTGGGCTCCTGCACCTCGAGGCCCGCCCCTATGGCTGCAGCCATGGGTTCTTCGATGAGATAAGCTTCCCGGGCTCCCGCCTGCAAGGTCGCATCTATGACGGCCCTCTTTTCCACTTCGGTGACGCCGGAAGGTATCCCTACCACCACTCGGGGTTTGACAAAGCTCTTCGTCTTTAAGGTTTTCGATATGAAATGCTTGAGCATGGCCTGGGTCACATCGAAGTCGGCTATTACTCCGTCTTTCAGAGGACGGATGGCCACGATGTTGCCCGGCGTCCTTCCTATCATGTGCTTCGCTTCTTCTCCCACTGCCAAAATGGCTCCCGTATCCCTCTGGATGGCCACCACCGAAGGTTCCTTGAGCACTATACCTTTTCCTTTAACGTGCACGAGCGTGTTCGCCGTGCCCAGATCTATCCCTATGTCCTTCGAAAAAGCCTTGAAAAGTCCAAACATTCGCTGCTACTCCTTTCCGCTTTGGTTGAAGTTCTCTTCTAGAT
>QGUT01000115.1 GCA_003242255.1 Bacillota bacterium | reverse complement strand
GAACTATTATAAGAAATGCGGCCAAGGAGCCGGAGATAGTAGATCTTCAAAACTACCTGAACAAAATGGGATGCCAGGTAAAGGGGGCGGGAACCGATACCATTAAAATTGTAGGTTGTTCGGTAGAAGATTTGAAGCCCGTGGACGATTACACGGTAATTCCGGACCGGATCGCGGCAGGGACGTACCTGGTCGCCGCTGCTGCGACTCGGGGGGATATTGTCCTGGAAAACGTCATCATAGAGCACATTGAACCCGTGCTCGCCAAGCTCCGGGAGATGGGCTGCGATATCAAGGCTGTGGACGATAAGGTTATGCTCCGTGTGGATAGACCTTTGAAGGCCCTTGACAGCCTCAGGACCCTGCCCTACCCGGGTTTTCCCACCGATATGCAGGCTCCGATGATGGCCCTTCTCGCTACGGTGGAAGGGACGTCGATAATAACAGAAACGGTTTTTGAAAATCGGTTTAAACACGCTGAGGAACTGCGGCGAATGGGAGCGGACATCAAATTAAACGGAAATACGGCCATAGTAAGGGGCGTAAAAAAGTTGACCGGTGCCATAGTGGAAGCGAAGGATCTCCGGGCAGGAGCTGCTCTCGTCATTGCAGGTCTTGCGGCGGTCGGCAGGACGATAGTCGAGGGGACGCAATATATAGACAGAGGGTACGAAAAGTTTTCCGATCACCTCAGGGCACTTGGAGCCAATATAGAGAGGATAAATTAGAAATCCTTTTTTTGTCGGGGAAGATTGGACATGCTGTACGGTTCGAAAAAGGTGATGAGATTCGATTATGGTAAAAAAAGGGAAAATAATAATAAAGCACTATTGAGGTTGGCAGCCTTTTTATGTATAATAACAATAATGCTGGTGGCTACTAGCTCCTTCTTTAAATTGAAAAAGATCGAGGTAGAAGGCAACAGCAGCATACCCGACTCGGAAATCCTGGAGATTGTAAATCGATACTTGGGCAAAAACATCTTCACCATCAAACCGGCATTAATTGGCGAAGAGATAAGGCAGGCGATTCCGGTAAAAGAGGCGACGGTGAGAGTGAGCCTGCCGGGGACCATGGTCGTCCGGGTCGTAGAGAGGGATGTGGCGGCGGCCGTTCCCTATCTTGGAGGATTCATCTTGATTGACCAGAGCGGCTATGTAGTGGATGTGCGAACGGATCTGGAAAACCTCAGGCTTCCGATTATAACGGGCCTGGAAATAGCCAAACCTGAGAAGGCGAAGACCATTGCGATAAAAGATAATCAAGATTTGCTAGAAGATTTAAAAAATATTTTGAAGTATCTTTATTCCATGAGGGAAGAGCTTTCCGAAATCCATATGGATTATCAAGGAGGCGAATCGTCTTTTTTTATTTATACTCTCGACGGGTTTCAAATATACTTGGAAGAAGATGATATAGGAGAGGAAAAGTTTTCGCTGATGAAGTCGGTGCTGGGAGATTTGAGAAACAGGGGAATGGACAAGGGGCTTATAGATCTGAGCAAGGAGGCTCCCGTATTTAAAGCCTTCTGACGAGGGGGAAGGGGAGAGGCTGATGAACAATAAATTAAAAGGACAGTTTGTCATTGCACTTGTATGTTTTCTTCTAGGTTTGATGCTGGTGGCTCAGTTTAGGAGCACCCAGAAAAGCGGAAGCGCTCTGACTTCATTGCAGAGAATACAGGAACTCACCACGGAGCTAAAAACCGTCATGGACGAGAGGGAAAAATTGAAAGAAGAGTTGGCGGAAATGAGAAAAAGGCTGGAAGAATACGAAAATTCGGCGGCGGACGTGAGTCGAGTTACCGAAGCGATGAAAAGGGAGCTGGAAAAGGCCCGCATAGCTGCCGGCCTGTTGGAAGGCACAGGACCGGGAATAGTGATAACCCTAAACGACAGCAACTTGCCCAGGCAGCCGGGAGAAGACCCGAATTTGTTTTTAGTTCACGATGAAGATATTCTGAAAGTCGTAAACGAACTTTTTGCTGCCGGGGCCGAAGCTGTATCGGTTAACGGCCAGAGGATTATTGCCACTTCGGAGATAAGGTGCGTGGGCCCCACGATAATGGTAAATTCGGTCAGACTTGCTCCGCCTTTTGTGATTCAGGCAATAGGAAATCCCGACAACCTGGAAAGTTCCTTGAAAATGAGGGGAGGCATAATAGAATCCCTGCAGGTCTTCGGTATTCAGGTGAGCATAAAAAAACAGGACAAAATAAATATGCCGGCTTACACCGGGGCGATTAAATTTGAGTATTTTGAGCCTGTGAAGGCGGGTGAATAATATGATTATACCGCTTATAGGACTTATTTTAGGTATTTTGGTTGGAATGTTAGTCCCCGTGGATATACCCATAAATTACGCTCCCTACGTTTCAATTGCCGTCCTCGCCGCTCTGGATTCAGTTTTCGGGGGATTGAGGGCTTTGGCAGAAGGGCACTTTGACGGCAATATCTTTATAACCGGTTTCTTCGCCAATGCCCTTCTCGCCGGCTTTCTCGCCTTTCTCGGCGATAAACTGGGGATACCCATATACATGGCAGCCATTTTCGCTTTTGGCGTGAGGATATTCCAGAACCTGGCCATTATCCGCCGCCTCGTGCTTGACAGACTCTTTAAAAAGTAATGAATAAAAAATTTGTACAAAAAAAGGAATATTTGTGTTGTATGTGGAATTTAATAATTTGAACCCGCCCGCGGGAGGGAGGTGGAGCTTTGGCAAGGAGCAGCATTGTGGCCAGCCTTGATTTGGGCAGTTCCAAAGTATGCTGCATGGTCGGTGAAATTTCCCGAAATAATGAGATAGATATATTGGGTTACGGAGTGGCGCCGAGCACGGGAATAAAGAAGGGCAACATAGTTAATATAGAGGCAATGGTTCGAAGCATAAGCGAAGCGGTCCTGCAGGCGCAGCAGATGGCTAACGTCAAGATTGAAAGCGTCTTGGTCGGCATCTCTGGCCCCAACATTTCCATTGTGAACAACCGAGGCGTAGTCGCCATACCGCGGAGCGACAGAGAAATAACGCCCCACGATGTGGACCGGGTGATTCAGGCTTCAAGAATCATAGCCATCCCCCCTGACAGGGAAATCATAGATGTAATTCCCAGACAGTTTATAGTAGATGGATGCGAGGGGATAAAGGATCCCGTCGGCATGATAGGCACCCGCTTGGAAGTAGAGGTCAGCATAATTACAGGGCAACTGACGGCAATTCAAAATGTGGTAAGGTGCGTGCAAAGGTCCCGATTAGAAGTGGAAGGTTTGGTATTGAAGTCCCTGGCAGCTAAGGAATTGCTCCTCAGCGATGACGAAGTAGATATGGGCGTAGCTTTGGTCGATGTGGGTGCGGGCACCACCGAGATCACCGTTTTTCACGGGGAAAATATCGAACTTTACAATCTCGTTCCGCTGGGAGGTAATTACGTCACCAACGATATTGCTATAGGCCTTCGCCTGCCCTATTCCCAGGCGGAAGCGATAAAGAGAAAGTACGCCTGTGCCGCAGCGAGCCTTGCCTCCGACAAACCGGACATAGAGATCCAGAGCATTGGGGAAACATCTGCGAGGAAGATTTCTCAGAAAGAATTGGCTTCCATAATCGAACCAAGAGTGCAGGAGATCCTATCCATCGTTCACAAAGAACTGAAAGCGGTGAACTACAGGGACATGCTGGCGGCGGGCATAGTACTGTGCGGCGGTGGCCTTTTACATATGAGGGGGGCTGTTGAATTAGCTCAAAAAATGCTGGGAGTCCCGGTGAGGGCCGCGAAAACGGATATGTACGGCTTCGACCATACGTTCACGGTGGCTTTAGGGCTCCTCTACTACAGCGCCAGAAACAGGACCTTCAGCGATAGGGAAGAAATTCGGGATAAAGGCACTTTGAGCTTTTTCGAAAGGGCGAAGCAAATTTTGCGCGAATACTTTTTAGGATGATCAAAGGGGGTCATAAGGTGCTGGATTTTGATGTGGCAATGGAACAGTTCGCCAACATAAAAGTCATTGGAATAGGTGGTGGAGGAAACAATGCGGTAAATCGCATGGTAGATGCGGGATTGAAAGGAGTAGAATTTATAGCTGTAAATACCGATGCACAAGCCCTTTTCCTGTCAAAGGCCGATAAAAAAATCCAGATAGGGGAAAAACTGACGAAGGGCCTTGGTGCCGGTGCTAACCCTGAAATCGGGAAAAAAGCAGCTGAAGAAAGCCGCACGGAGATAGAAGAAGCCCTCAAAGGGGCGGACATGATATTCATAACTGCAGGCATGGGAGGCGGCACCGGAACCGGCGCGGCGCCGGTGGTGGCGGAAATCTCCAAAAACTTAGGGATACTTACCGTCGGGGTGGTGACAAAACCCTTTAGCTTCGAAGGCAAGAAGCGAATGGCCCATGCGGAGATGGGGATAGCCAATTTGAAAAATTGCGTGGACACTTTGATTACGATCCCCAACGACCGATTGTTGACCATCGCGGAAAAGAAGACTTCGATTGTGGAAGCTTTTCGCATTGCCGATGACGTCTTAAGACAAGGTGTGCAGGGCATATCAGACCTGATAGCCGTTCCCGGCCTTATCAACCTGGACTTTGCCGACGTCAGGACCATCATGATGGACACGGGGTTGGCCCATATGGGAATCGGCCGGGGAACCGGTGAAAATAGAGCTATCGAGGCGGCAAAGCAGGCGGTATCAAGCCCCCTCCTGGAGACTTCTATAGAAGGTGCCAAAGGCGTTCTTCTGAACATCACCGGCAGCTCGAATTTGGGACTTCTGGAAGTGAATGAAGCGGCCGAATTCATCGCCGCTGCTGCCGACCCGGATGCCAATATAATTTTTGGCGCAGTTATCGACGAAAAGCTACAGGATGAGATAAGAATTACCGTGATTGCGACGGGTTTTGAACAGAAAGAGAAGCCGGCAAAGCAGGAAAACGATTTTGAGATTGAACCTTTTGACGACGAAGATTTTGACATACCGGCCTTCCTTAGAAGAGGCAGGAGAAAGTGAGAGCGCGAAATGGCGCTCTTTTTTTTTGACATTTTTTTGTGGCATCCCGCGATATAATTTAATCATAAAAGAAGAATGAAAGGAATATATATTTATTTAAGCTGGAAAAACTGTTGGAGGACTATATGGTCA
>QGUT01000011.1 GCA_003242255.1 Bacillota bacterium | reverse complement strand
ACGTGATGACGCAACCCGGCGAAACTGACGGATATACCGCCTTCGACCACGTGAAGGCCATAATGGACCACGCGGGAGAAAACTTGATCGAATACGTATTGATAAACACCGAGAAGATCCCCGAGCATCTCCTTTCAAAATACCTGGCGGACGGAGCTTGCCCCGTGAGGTGCGACGAAGGAAATATAAAAAGGTTGGGCTGCCGGGTGGTTTACGGGGAGCTTCTGGGTTTTGCGGATGTGGTAAGACATGACCCGATAAAGCTTGCCAAAGCGATAATGGATATAATAAAATAGTGAACGAACCCAAAATCTTGAGGCGGGTGGCCACATTGACCTTTTCATCGGAAGTCAAGGATGAACTTTCGCGGATATCGGCGGAAAGGGACTGTGAACTGGCGGAACTTGCCGCAATAATAAGGATGAGCGGCAGCATCCAGATAACAACGGGCGGGGGCACTTCCATAAACATAAAGGTGGTTACCGAGAGCGCTTCGACCGCCAGGAGGTTTATTCAGCTTTTAAAAAAATTTCTCGAAACTGCTGAAGTGGAAATCGTAGTCACAAAGGAAAAGATGAAGAAGCACAATTTGTATGAAGTCACTGCCAGCGATTCGGAGATGGGCGACTTTTTAGAAAAAATCGGAATCCTGGCCCAGAAAGAAAGGATTTTTATTAGGGACAACATTAAACCGGACCTCATAAGAAAGCGCTGCTGCAAAAAGGCTTACTTAAGAGGGGCCTTTCTGGGCAGCGGGTCGATCAGCGACCCTAAAGGGCCGTACCACCTGGAATTCGTAGCTGCCAGCATGGAGCAGGCCCAGTCGCTGGCGAGGCTCATTTCCGGTTTCGGGTTGAGTGCCGGAGTGGCCACGAGGAAAGGGGCTTTCGTTGTGTACCTGAAAAACGGCGATGATATCCGGGACCTGCTGGGACTCATTGGTGCCAGTGAAAGCCTTTTGAAGTTTGAGGATATCCGGGTTTTAAAGGAAATGAGGAACAACGTGAACCGCCTCGTCAACTGTGAAACGGCAAATCTAAACAAGACTGTGAACGCGGCCGTCCGCCAGATAGAGATGATAAATTATTTAAAGAGAATCGGGGTTTACGAAAAGCTGCCGCCCGGGCTCAAGCAGGTAGCCGAACTGAGGTTAAAGCATCCGGACTTAAGCCTTAAAGAACTGGGGCACCTGATGACACCGCCTTTGGGCAAGTCGGGGGTAAACCACCGCCTAAAAAAACTGGAGGAATTTGTCGAAAAAATCAAATCTGAAAGGGAGGAAAAATTGTAATGTACGAAAAGACTGTAGTTGTAGAAAACAAGACGGGTTTGCACGCGAGGCCGGCGGCCATGTTCGTCCAGGCTGCCAATAAATTCAAATCGGAGATTTTCATCGAAAAAGAAGGCAAGAAGGTAAACGCCAAGAGCATCATGGGCGTGATGTCGCTGGCAGTAAGTCAGGGGACGACCATAAAGATTTCGGCTCAGGGAGAAGATGAAAAACAAGCGGTAGAAGATTTGGTGGCACTCGTCAAGAGCAAATTCGGGGAAGAGTAGTTGGAAAAGCCGGGGCCGAATAGAAAACTCCGGCGGGGGATTCCTATGACAAAACACGAAAAGATAATAAAATACATTAAAAACCTGAAAGTGGGTTCAAAAATCTCGGTGAGGCAGCTTGCCCAGGAGCTGAACGTCAGCGAGGGCACTGCCTACCGGGCCATAAAAGATGCCCAACTGAAAGGCCTGGTGTCGACCATACCCAGGATAGGGACCATACGGATAGAGCAGACCGATGGAGAAAATATAGAAAAGCTCACGTTTCAAGAAGTGGCCAATATAGTGGACGGCACCGTCGTGGGAGGAAGCGCAGGACTGCTGAAGCCCCTTAAAAAATTTCTCATAGGGGCTATGGAAGTGAATGCGATGCGCCAGTATATAGAGCCCGGAGATCTGCTGATCGTTGGGAATAGGAAAGAAGCCCAGCTTCTTTCATTGAACCTCGGGGCGGCGGTTCTCGTGACTGGCGGCTTTAAAGTCGATGACGATGTGGTGAAGCTTGCAGATGAAAAAGGGATGCCTCTCATCGCATCGCCCTACGATACTTTTGCGGTGGCCACCATAATAAACAGGGCTATTTTTACGAGGCTGTTGAGGAAAGACGTAGTGAGGGTAAAGGACGTCATGGTTAAAAACCCCTATTACCTGGACGAAAGGGCCACGGTGGGCGATTGGAGGAGATTGGTCAGGACCACCCGCCACAGCCGTTTTCCCGTGGTAAACGGCGACGGTGAAATTATAGGCATTGTTACGACCAACGACGTGGCCGATTTAAAGGACGAAGTGCCGATAGTGGAAGTCATGACGAGGGACCCTATAACCGTGGGCCCCGAGACGCCGGTGGCCCATGCGGCCCACCTGATGGTATGGGAGGGAATAGAGCTCATCCCGGTGGTGGAGGGCAAAAAGCTCATCGGAGTTATAAGCCGTCAGGATGCCATAAAGACTTTTCGCAGTTTGAGTTTTCAGCCGCAGATTGCCGAAACGGTGGACAGCCTGATTATGGATCATTTCAATGTTTCAAAGACGGAGAAAGGGGTACACCTTCAGGGCAAGACGGGACCGGTGATGTTGAGCCCCTTGGGGGTGCCAAGCCAGAGTTCTCTGATCAACGCCATGGTAAACGCCGGGATCACAGCTTTCAGGAGCAAGAGGCGGCCCGAGGTCATCCCCGACAGCTTTACAGTTTACTTTTCGGGTTCGGTCCAGCTGGATGAAGAAGTGGAAATTAACGCGGAAATCATCGAGGTAGGAAGAAGGTCCGGCAAAGCGGAGGTCAACCTAATAGGGGGCGGAAATTTAATCGCCAAGGCGATAATGTCAGTTAAAGTTCTAGGCAGGTGATGACAATGGCCGGTTTTGTCCATCTGCACGTTCATACGAATTTCAGCCTGCTAGACGGGGCGTGCGACATTGGAAGACTTGCCGGCAGGGCCAAAGAGTTGGGGATGGACGCTATGGCCATCACCGACCATGGCGTGATGTACGGAGTGATAGATTTTTACAAGACGATGAAAGCGGCGGGCATAAAGCCCATAATCGGCTGTGAGGTTTATGTCGCCAGGAGAACCATCAAGGACCGCCAACCCGGCATAGACGACGAGCAGTACCATCTGGTGCTTCTCGCAGAAAACCAGACGGGATATCGGAACCTGGTAAAGCTGGTGTCCAAAGGCTTCATAGAAGGATATTATTACAAACCACGCGTGGACAAGGAACTGCTGAGAGAGCACAGCGAGGGCCTCATCGCGCTGAGCGCCTGTGTGGCGGGAGAGATACCGCAGTATATCCTGAAGGGAGAATACGAGAAAGCCAGAAGGGCAGCCCTGGAGTTTAACGATATCTTCGGTGAGGGGAATTTTTACCTTGAAATCCAGGACCACGGTTTGAAAGAGCAGAAACTGGTAAATCCAGAACTGGTAAATTTAAGCCGCGAGACCGGCATCCCCCTCGTCGCGACCAACGATGTCCATTACATATTGAAGTCGGACGCCGACTTTCACGATGCCATGCTGTGCATCCAAACGGGGAAGACAGTAAAGGATGAAGACCGGCTGAAATTCGATACTTCCGAATTTTACCTGAAATCGGAAGAAGAGATGAGGAGGCTTTTCCCGCACCTTGCGGAAGCCTGCGATAACACCGTGAGGATTGCAGAAAGGTGCAACGTGGAACTGGAATTCGGGAAAGTGCACCTCCCGCGCTTTGAAGTCCCGGCCGGTTTTACGGAGGATTCCTATCTCGAAAAGTTGTGCTACGAAGGGTTAAGAAAAAGGTACACTGAGATTACGCCTGAAATAAAAAATAGACTGGACTACGAGCTGGAAGTAATTAAAAAAATGGGTTATTCCAGCTATTTTTTAATAGTTTGGGACTTTGTGAATTTCGCCAGAAAGAACGGCATAATGGTAGGGCCGGGCCGGGGTTCCGCAGCCGGGAGCCTGGTGGCTTACTGCCTCTACATAACCAACATAGATCCGCTTAAATACAACCTCCTCTTCGAGCGGTTCCTCAACCCGGAAAGGGTGACCATGCCGGATATAGACGTGGATTTCTGCTACGAGAGACGGCAGGAAGTCATCGATTACGTCGTCAGCAAATACGGTGCCGACCGGGTCGCCCAGATAGGCACCTTCGGGACCATGGCCGCCCGGGCAGCCATCCGGGACGTGGGCCGGGTGTTCGGCTACCCTTACGGCGAAGTGGATGCGGTGGCCAAAATGGTCCCAATGGAACTGGGCATGACCATAGAAAAGGCCCTGACCATAAATCCCGAACTGAAGAAATTGTATACCGAAAACGAAAAGATAAGGAAACTTCTAGACACCGCAAAAGCTCTGGAAGGTTTTCCGCGCCACGCTTCCACCCATGCCGCCGGCGTGGTGATATCCAGCCAGCCTCTGGTGGAGCTGGTGCCGCTCCACCGGGTGGGCGATTCGACGGTCTCCACCCAATTTACCATGACCGCCCTGGAGGAATTGGGCCTTTTGAAGATGGACTTCCTGGGCCTGAGGACCTTGACCGTCATCCAGGATGCCTTGAGGCTCATCAAAAGGTCCCGGGGGCTGGATCTGGACTTAGAAAAGATACCGCTGGACGATAAAAAGGTGTACGATTTGATAAGCCGGGGGGAGACCACGGGAGTCTTTCAACTGGAGAGCAGCGGCATGAGGAACCTGTTAAAGGAATTGAAGCCCGAGCGCTTTGAAGACATAATAGCGGTCATAGGGCTTTACAGGCCGGGGCCTCTGGGCAGCGGAGCAGCCGACGAGTTTATAAGAAACAAGAACAATCCCGAAAACATAAAATACCTTCATCCCAAGCTGGAGCCCATTTTGAGGGAGACATACGGGATAATACTTTACCAGGAACAGGTTATGAAGATCGCCCAGGAACTGGCGGGCTTCAGCCTCGCCCAGGCCGATATTCTGAGGAAGGCCATGGGCAAAAAGCAGCAGGAAGTGATGGAAGCTCAGCGCAACTCATTCATCCAGGGATGTATAAAAAACGGCATCGATGAGAAGACTGCCGAAAAGATATTCGAAGAGATTTCCTATTTTGCCGGGTACGGTTTTAACAAATCCCACGCCGCCGCTTATGCCCTGGTGGCGTACCAGACGGCCTATTTGAAAGCCCACTTCCCGGTGGAATTTATGGCGGCCTTGCTCACCAGCGTGAGGCACAACACCGACAAGGTGGCCCAGTACATCGCCGAGTGCAGGCACATGGGCATCGAGGTCCTGCCCCCCGACATCAACGAGAGCTTAGAAGTCTTTGCAGCGGTGGACGGCAAGATCCGCTTTGGGCTTACCGCTGTAAAGAACGTAGGGGAAAACGTGGCCCGGGCCATAATCAAGTGCAGGGAAGAGAAAGGGCGCTTTGTTTCTTTCAGCGACTTTTGTGAAAAAATGGAACAGGCGCAGTTGAACAAGAAGGCCGTAGAAAGCCTTATAAAAAGCGGAGCTTTTGATTCGCAAGGCGCCAAGCGGTCCCAGCTTATGAGGATCTATGAAGACGTTTTAAGCCGGGCGCACAAGAACCAAAAACAGGCCGCCCAGGGGCAGCTTTCACTCTTTGAGATGATCGACGGCGGCGAAGCGATGGACGATGATTTGCCCGATATTCCCGAATACCCTCAGAGCGAGATTTTATCCATGGAAAAGGAAGTTTTGGGACTGTATTTAAGTGGTCACCCCCTTAAGGAGTACGAGGACATTTTAAACAGGAAGACCACTTTAAAGAGCAGCGACCTCAAAGGCGATGAAGTCGACATCGAAGACAATTCCCAGGTCACGGTGGGGGGCATAATTACAGACATCAAGATGAAATCCACAAAAGGCGAAAAACTTATGGCCTTTATCACTCTGGAAGACCTGACCGGGTCGATGGAAATTATAGCTTTTCCGACGGTGTACGAAAAGTTTTCTGACCGATTGAAGCAGGATAGCAAGGTTTTGATTCGCGGAAGGGTGGATTTAAAAGAAGAAGAGATGCCCAAAATTATTGCCGAGGAAATAGAACCTCTGGAGAAAAAAAAGGAAGGGACCCTTGTCGTTTTGCTGAGCGAAAACGATGGGAATAAGATACTGGAAGACTTGAAGCAGTTTTTCCTTTTGCATCCGGGGAACGTACCTGTTACAATTTATAGTGGTGCAGATGACATGAAAGCGATTTTGGTAGACAAGAGCTATTATGTGAATTTTTCCGCGGAATTTTCAAAAAAAATCTGCAGTATGGTAGGACCTCAAAACTGCCTTTTCATCGAAAAGGCGATATGAGACCCGATGAAAATAATAACAATTAAAGGAGGCCCCGGAGATGTGGACCGTAGTGTACATGGTTACCGACAAAGAAACTGCAGATAAAGTCGTCAATGCCTTAAAAGAAGAAGGGTTTCTGGTGAAGACCAAAGAAATCATGAAGAGCAAAAAGCGAGGATGCTATATAGAAATCCTCGTGCCGGAGTCGGAGGCGGAAGAAGCCCAAAAGACGATTTTGGAGAAAAATCTGTAGTAAAGGAGAGACCAATATGAAAAGAATAGGAGTTCTGACCAGCGGCGGAGACGCGCCAGGCATGAACGCTGCCATAAGAGCAGTGGTTCGGAGCGCGATCTTCAACGGCGTTGAAGTTTACGGCATTAAGAGAGGGTATACCGGCCTTTTGGCAAAGGACTACGCTGAGATGAGCCTGAGGTCGGTGGGAGATATTATTCACCGAGGAGGGACGATTTTAAGGACCGCCCGTTCGGAAGAATTCAAGACGAAAGAAGGAGTAGAAAAAGCCCTGAAAAATATCGAAGAACTTGGAATTGAAGGGCTTGTGGTGATCGGCGGGGACGGCTCCTTCAGAGGTGCCCTGGAACTGGCGAAAAGAGGGGTTCCGGTAATAGGGATTCCCGGGACCATCGACAACGATATTCCCTGCACCGATTATACGATAGGATTTGATACCGCTGTAAATACGGTAGTTGAAGCTGTGAACAAGATAAGGGATACGGCTACATCTCACGAGAGGACCTTCATCATAGAAGTAATGGGAAGGGAATCGGGGTACATCGCCCTTTACTCGGGCCTGGCCTGTGGGGCTGAGACTATCCTGATCCCGGAGAAACCCTATACGATGAAGGACCTTTGCGACAAAATAATGAACGGTTACAAGCGCGGCAAGCTCCACAGCATAATAATTCTGGCCGAAGGTGCGGGAAATGCCTACGAAGTCAGGGATAAAATTAAGGAGATAACCGGGCTCGAGTCCAGGATCATAGTGCTCGGACACCTGCAGAGGGGCGGTACACCCACGGCTTTTGACAGGATAGTGGCCAGCAAGATGGGCGGAAAAGCGGTGGAGCTCCTGTTAGAAGGCATAAGCGGCAAAATGGTGGGCTGGGTAAAGGGAGAAATAGTGGTCGTGGACCTGGAGAAGGTTTTTTCCACCAAAAAGCCCTTCGACGATGAACTTTACGAACTGGCGAATGTGCTGGCCATATGAACGGGGGTAGGTGCGAGTTTTATGCGGAGGACGAAAATAATCTGCACTATAGGGCCTGCCAGCGAAAAAAAGGAAGTAATAAAAGAACTGATAAGGGCCGGGATGAACGTCGCAAGGCTCAATTTTTCCCATGGCACCCACGCAGAACACGGTGCGAGAATTGCTGCAATACGGGAAGCGGCAGCTGAATTGAATACTCCTGTCGCCATAATGCTGGATACTAAAGGGCCGGAAATACGCCTTGGAACTTTCGCTAAGGAGAAAGTTTTCTTAAAAAGGGGCCAGGAGTTCACTCTCGTGACCTATCCGGTGGGCGGCGATGAGAGCAGGGCCTTCGTAAACTTAAAAGAAATTACCGAACTCGTAAATGAAGGTGACCGAATTCTGCTGGACGACGGCCTCATCGAATTGGAAGTAAAGAGAGTGGAGGAGGCCGGGATACGGTGCACTGTGCTGAACGACGGCGCGCTGAGTTCCAATAAAGGCGTGAATTTGCCCGGCAAGTCAATTCCCCTTCCTGCCGTGACTTCCAAGGATTTGGAGGACATCCTTTTCGGAATCAGAATGGGAGTGGATTTCATAGCCGCTTCCTTTATAAGAAAAGCTTCGGATGTCCTGGAAATCAGGAAGATCCTGGAAGAAAACGGTGGATCTGAAATCCAGATAATCGCAAAGATTGAAAACCAGGAAGGCGTAAAAAACCTGGACGAGATAATAAAAGTCGCCGACGGAATAATGGTGGCCAGGGGAGACCTGGGGGTAGAAGTCCCCGTTGAAGAAGTTCCCCTCGTCCAGAAGATGATCATCGAAAAATGCAACCGGGCGGGGAAACCGGTGATAACCGCCACCCAAATGCTGGAGTCCATGATTAAAAATCCCAGACCCACCAGGGCCGAGGTCACCGATGTGGCCAACGCCATACTGGATGGCACTGATGCCATAATGCTTTCAGGGGAAACGGCCGCCGGAGAGTTTCCAGTGGAAGCCCTGAAAGTTATGGCGAGGATTGCCGAAAAAGTAGAAGAAAGCGTTTCGCTGGATGCCACCGCCTTAAAAAGGCAGACCAGTATTAAAACGGTGACCGATGCCATAAGCCACGCCACATATACTATTGCCAAGGATTTAGGGGCTAGTGCGGTAATCACTTCCACCAAGTCGGGATACACGGCGCGCATGGTGGCCAAATTCAGGCCTTCAGCTCCCATCATTGCGGTCACGCCTAAGGAGAGAGTTACCAGGAGCCTCCAGATAGTGTGGGGCGTTTTCCCCATAAAGGTAAAGGAAACTTCCTCTACCGATGAGATGTTCAAAGAAGCGGTAAACGGTGCGTTGGAATCGGGGATCATAAAGAAAGGCGATCTGGTGGTGATAACGGCGGGAGTGCCCCTGTACGTGAGCGGTGCCACCAATCTAATTCGGGTTCTGGTGGTCGGCGATGTGGTTTTAAAAGGTACCGGCATCGGGGCGAAATCGGTCCACGGGACCGTTTATGTAGCGAAGACCTTGAAAGAAGCTGAGGCCATGCCCGACGGCTCCATTCTGGTGGTTCCTTTTACCGACGAAGATTATACGCCGGTGATCCAGAGGGCTGCGGCCATCATAGCTGAAGAAGGAGGCCTTACGTCTCATGCGGCTATAGCCGGAATAGAATACGGCATTCCGGTCATAGTAGGTGCTGAAGGTGCGACGGAAAAGCTGTTGACCGGCGAAGAAATTACGATGGACTGCCAGAGGGGTCTGGTCTACAGGGGCGTAGCCGACGTAAAGTAGGTGGTGCGATGGTGACCTTCGAAACCTCCTTTCCGGTAAGGTACGCCGAGACAGACCGGATGGGAATAGTTTACCATGCCAACTATTACGTGTGGTTCGAAGTGGGGAGGAACGAACTGTTAAAATCGGCGGGCTTGCCTTACTGGGAAATAGAAAGCCAGGGCGTATTCCTGCCAGTGGTGAAAGGCTTTTGCCGCTACAGGCGACCGGCCCGCTTCGGAGATACGGTGGTGGTCAAAACCAGGGTGGAGGAATTGAGAGCCGCCAGGATAAGGCTATCTTACGAGGTATATAGACAGCAGGATAATGCGCTCCTTGCGGAAGGTTACACCGAGCACGGTTTCGTGGATGGAAGCGGAAAGCCGATCAATCTTAGAAAAGGGCATCCCCAAATATGGGAAATTCTTCACAAATTGAAAAATTTAAAATAATCATCTTGACAAAAACAAAATACTGGTGTTAAAATACTGGCAATAAAACGGGCGGCAAGTGAGAAAAAGTGAGAGGGAAAAGGGGTAGACCGGCAGCGGTCAAAGAATCTCCCGCCGTTCCCGAACAGCCCGGGCGAAAGGAGTAGTCCGTAGCCGCTATTAAGCGTTAAGCCAGGCAAATCAGGGTGGTGCCGCGAGGAAACCCCTCGTCCCTGGGATCTTAGTTCTCGGGATGAGGGGTCAAATTATATAATGAGGGGGCTCTTTGAGGATGAGCATCAAAATATACATCAACGGAAAATTTTATCCCAAGGAAGAAGCAAAAATCTCCGTGTTCGACCATGGATTCTTGTACGGCGACGGAGTCTTCGAAGGCATCCGGGCCTACGACGGCAGGGTGTTCCGCTTAAAACAACACATCGACCGACTTTATAACGGGGCGAGAGCCATAATGCTCGACATACCGCTGTCGAAGGATGAGATGAAGGAAGTGGTATTGGAGACGTTGAGGCAAAACGGGTTAAAAGACGCGTACATAAGGTTGGTCGTATCAAGAGGCGTGGGAGATTTGGGGCTGGACCCTAAGAAATGCCACGAGCCCACCATAGTATGCATTGCAGATAAAATCGTGCTCTATCCCGAAAAGATGTACGAAGAAGGCCTTGAAATTATAACCGCCGCGACCCGGAGGAATGTGCCTGAAGGAGTAAACCCCCAGATGAAGAGCCTGAATTACCTGAACAACATAATGGCGAAGATCGAAGCCAACCAGGCCGGAGCGATGGAGGCGGTGATGCTGAACGCGCAGGATTATGTGGCCGAATGCACCGGAGACAACATTTTCATAGTAAAAGACGGAGTGCTCATAACGCCGCCGACCTATGCGGGTATCCTCATAGGAGTTACCAGGAACGCCATAATAGAGTTGGCCCGCAAAAATAACATCGCTGTTGAGGAAAAGCTGTTCACCAGGTACGAACTTTATACCGCCGATGAATGCTTCTTGACGGGGACGGCAGCTGAGGTGATTCCGGTAGTTAAAGTGGACGGCCGCGCAATAGGCGACGGCAGGCCGGGCCCTGTGACCAGACTGCTTCGGAAGGCTTTCAAAGAACTGGTCAAAGTGGAGGGCGAAAAGATTTACCCGAATTGATGATTAAAAAACCCGGTTATCAAAATCCGGGTTTTTTTGTCTGCCTTTATTTTTCATTGACGCTTGTACTCATATAAAGCATAATAAAAATAAAGGCTCCAATTTTGCTCAAAAATTAAATATCGAGGGGTTGCTCAGATGAGATTCATAGTCAACGGTGATGAAAATCAGTACACTTGTTTCATACAAAATCATCCGAAGGGTCACATTCTGCAAAGTCTTGAATGGGCCCGGGTCAAAGAGGAAAGTTGGCGGTCCTTGCACGTGATGGTGGAAGACGAGGGGAAGATTAAAGCCGCCATGTTGCTGCTTTTGAGGCCTCTTCCCCTGATAGGGAAAAACATGATTTATTCGCCCAGGGGACCGGTCTGTGACCTCCACGATTTTGAGACCTTGAAATTTCTGGTGGACAATGTGAGAAAACTCGCGAGGAGACTCAATGCAATAATGCTGAAAATTGACCCCGATATAAGTATAAAAGATCAGGAAGTGGTGAATAATTTAAAAAAGCTGGGATTTATCCAAAATATGGAAGCACTCAATTTTGAAGCTATTCAGCCCCGATTCGTATTCCGGCTGGACATCACTCCTTCCCTGGACGAGCTCTTGGCCAAATTTCACTCCAAGACCAGGTACAACATAAGGCTGGCTCAGAGAAAAGGGGTAAAAATGAGGCTCGGGAACCGGGAGGACCTTAAAGAATTCCATCGGATAATGGAGATAACCGGGTTGAGGGATGGCTTTGTGGTACGGAGCCTGGAATATTTCGAAAGGATGTACGATTGCCTGAAACCCAAGGGACTGATGGAGTTGGCCTTGGCTGAATACGAGGGAAAAGTGATAGCCGGGATCATATGTCTTTTTTTTGGAAAAAAATGCTGGTACCTCTACGGCGCGAGCAGCAACGAGCACCGCAACACCATGCCCAATTACCTGCTGCAGTGGGAGATGATAAAGCTGGCGAAGGAAAGGGGTTGCACGCTCTACGATTTCAGGGGGGTGTCCGGGGATTTGAATCCGGAAAACCCGCTCTACGGGCTTTACCGATTTAAAAAAGGCTTCAGCGGAGAATTTACGGAATTCATAGGGGAATACGACCTGGTATTCAGCCCCTTCTGGTACCTGATGTTTCAAAAAGGAGTGCCGGTTTTCAGAGACATAAGAAGGAAGGTCACTCTCTTGTTGAAAAAGGCGAAAATCAAATCCTGACAAGGCGAATTTAGCTTGGAGGTCGTTTTCTTGCTCGAAACTCAAAAAAAATGCATGGAAATTAACTTGAGTGCCATAAAGAGAAATTACGAAAAGGTCCGGCAGGAAGTAAATGTTCCGGTCATGGCGGTGGTAAAGGGGAATGCTTACGGCCACGGAATGGGTGAAGTGGCCCTTGCGCTGCAAAAAGCCGGAGCCGAATGGTTCGGAGTAGAATTTGTAGAAGAGGGAATTGCCCTCCGAAAGGCCGGAATTGGGGGGAGGATACTCTGCTTTACATCGCCCATAAGCAGAGAAGAGTGCGAAGAATTTCTTGAATACGACATAACGCCCACCATTTACAGCATTGAAAGCGCCGAACTCCTGAACAAAGTGGCCTGTCAGAGAGAGACGAACTGCAGGGTGCACCTCAAATTCGACACAGGAATGGGACGCTTCGGTTTCAGATTGGAGGATCTGGACTCCGCATTGGCCAAGCTAAAAAATTATAAAAATTTTATATACGAAGGAGCCTACACCCATTTTTCCGATGCCTTTGCGAAGAGCGGCGACTACACCTTACAGCAACTTTCGCGCTTCCAAAAGATAATTGAAAGGTTAGAAGAGGAGGGGATCCGAGTTTCCCTTCGCCATGCAGCCAGTTCCGTCGCGGCTATGGATTTCCCCGAGACGCGGCTGGACATGGTCAGGATCGGAGGGGCCCTTTTTGGGGTGGCCATGTTTAAAAACCGGGAAGTTAAACTGGAAAAGGCTTCCCGCGTAAAAGCGCGCCTGCTGGAAATAAGACACCTTGCAAGGGGGTCGTATATAGGCTACGGAAGGACATACAAGACGCCGAGAGATATGCGGATAGGGATCATTCCCGTGGGGTACTGCGAGGGTTTGAAAGTGCAGAGGCGAAATTACACCTATTCGATCCTGGGACTGGTCCGAAATATTTATCAAGAAATAAAGGACTTTTTAAACCCGCCCCCGGTGGCATTCATCGATGGAAGGCCCCTCAGGGTATTGGGAAGAATCGGAATGCAGCTTACCGTGGTGGACCTCACCGGAATAGATGCAAAGATTGGCGATGAAGTCATAGTGGCCATCGACCCCATTTACTACAAAGGGGAAGAAAAGGTTTATCTAGCCGATGAAGACAGGGGAAGGTTTGGAGAAAATTGAACGCGACAAAAAAGCGCGGGAAAGCCCCGCGTTTTTTTGTCATGTTTTGGCCTTTTGCGGTGTCATTATATATGGAAGGCTTTAAAAGGGGGGTGGGTTTTCTGGAGTTCAGCGAGGTTTACGAAAATTATTACTCGAAGGTATACCGCCTGCTTTTGTACATGCTGGGCGACCCTTTCCTAGCCGAAGACCTGGCCCAGGAAGTTTTTATAAAATATTACAAGAATCCCCCCGGAAGGGATGGAAGCGTAGGGGCCTGGCTCTTTAAGGTGGCTAAAAATTTGGCCCACAACCATTTCAGGGGAGAAGACAGCAGGAAAAAGCGGGAGGAGAAATTTTGGCTTTTGAGAAAGCATTCGGCCTATAACCTTCGAGAGGAGCAGATATACGTGCGGCAGGTACTCCAAATGATGGAGGAAAGGGATAGGCTGCTGCTTATAATGAAACATTCAGGGTACAGCTATGAGGAGATAGCCGAAGTGCTCGGCGTCAAAAAGACATCTGTTGGGACTCTGGTAGCCCGCGCTCACCGAAAATTTAAAGAACATTTCCAGGAGGAGGTGTGATCCGTGTGCTATGAAGAGGGGATACTGCAGGCCTACCTGGACGGGGAACTGGACGAAAGTCAGGAGGAACAAGTAAAAAAGCACCTAGAAACTTGTCCGAGGTGCAGTGAAGTCCTGGATGAATTGAAAAAGCTGGATGAATTTGCCAAAGAAAAGCTGGCGTTGGATTTTTACCCATCTAAAGAAATTTTAAAAAGGCGGCTTAAGCGCCATATTGTGAAGGAGGGAGTGAAAAATATGATTAAAAAATATGGGAAAATGGTCGCTGGGTTTGCAGCGGCGGCGCTGGTTTTCTCGGCTGTAGTGGTATCACCGGTAAGGTATGCGGTGGCTGATTTCCTCGGGGTTTTCAGGGTATCCAGGATCGAAGCGGTGAAGATCACGATGGAGGACATAGAGGAGATAAAGAGAAAGCTGGAAGAGGGCGGAATCGGGGAGATTGATCTGGAACAGTTGGGCAAGTTCCGGACGACCGGCGGCGGCTATGAAGACATAAGGCCGGATGAGGTCCAATCGGTGGCGAAAAAGGTGGATTTCGATGTTCGGCTGTTTAGCGAACTGGAAGGATACAAGCTCGAATATGTCGGGATTGGGAAGCCCGTGGAACTGGAAATTACGCCGGACGTGAAAGGCATAAACAAGCTCATCACAGCCTTTGGTGGAGAAAAAACCCTTCCCAAAGATGTGGACGGGAAAACCTTTGTTATAAGGACGGAGGGAATGGTAAGGCAGATTTTTGTGAGACAGGATGAAAATGGGAATTATAAATCCCTCTCCGTAACCCAGGTGGGGATTCCGGAAATCCAGGTTCCTGAAGGCGTGGATATGAATGCCATCCGGGAAGCGATATTGGAACTCCCCGTTTTGCCGGATAACATCAGGAGGCAACTGGTTGGGATCGAAGACTGGCAGAACACCCTGCCGATTCCGGTGGATGCTGAGGCCACCGAGGTGGAAAGCATAACTGTAAAAGGCAAACCGGCCACATTGGTAAAAACCAGGTGGGGTAACGATTTGAACTGCGTTCTGCTCTGGGCCGACGATGAGACGGTAGTGACCCTGGAGGGAAGCCTGTCCCAGGAAGAAATGCTCAAAATAGCCCAGGTTTTGAGGTGATGCCATGGTAATAGAGACCTTTAACCTCACCAAACAATACGACGGGAAGGGAGGTTGCGTCGACATAAACTTAAGCGTGAAGGAAGGGGAGGTCTTCGGCTTTCTGGGACCTAACGGCGCCGGAAAAAGCACCCTGGTAAAAACCCTGGTGGGGCTCCTTCGCCCCACCGGGGGCAGTGGCTTTGTGCTCGGAAGGCCTTTAGGGGACAGCAAGGCGATGAGGAAAATTGGGTACCTGCCAGAAAATTTCAAGTACTACGAATGGATGACGGGGCTGGAGGTCATGCGCTTCCACGCCGAACTCTATAAGATACCGAAGCCGGCCCGTAGGATCTCGGAACTCCTGGAGCTGGTTGGACTTTCGGGGCACGAGAAAAAGAAGGTGGCGGGGTACAGCAAGGGAATGCAGCAGAGGTTGGGGCTCGCCGTGGCCCTCCTTTCCGACCCGGAACTGGTCTTCCTGGACGAGCCCACTTCTGCGCTGGACCCGGTAGGCCGGATAGAAGTGCGCGAAATAATAAGGGATTTAAAGAGAGAAGGCAAGACGGTCTTTTTGAACAGCCACCTTTTAAGCGAAGTGGAGATGGTATGCGATCGGGTGGCGATAATAAACCGGGGCAGGATAATTACCTGCGGAGAACTGAAAGATCTGCTTTTTGAGAATTCTACGCTGACGGCCAAGATAGGAAATCCAGCCGAGGGCCTTGTAGAAGAACTAAAGAGTATCGCTTTAAAAGTAGAACTGCAGGGTGATGCACTTAAAGTAAAAGTGGCCAAAAAAGGCGATATACCGTCAATAGCGAAAGCAATTGTGCAGTCTGGGACCTTGCTTTACGAATTAAAGCTGGAAGGCCTTTCGCTGGAGGAACTCTTCGTCAATCTGGTGAGAGGAGAGAAAGTTCCATGATCCCGGTGATTAAGTGCACCTTCAAAGAAATGTTCCACAAAAAGGCTCTGTTTTTCATGCTGATCCTGACCGCCTGTTATCTGCTCCTTTACGGCCTGGGTATCAAGGAGGTCTACAAGTCCGTATCGCGGATCAACTTCGCCCTGGTCACGATATCTTCGGAATTCATAACCATAGGGCTCTACTTTGCCTCGCTCATAGTGGCTTTTCTGGTGGTGATCTCCTCTGCCGGAGCCCTTTCGGGGGACGTGGAAAGCGGCGCTATACAGGCCGTCCTGGTGAAACCTATAAAGCGCTACGAAGTGGTGCTGGGCAAATTTTTCGGCATAGGATTTATGGTCTCGCTCTACTCCCTTTTCTTGTTTTTCAGCATAATCTTTTTGAACAAAGCTTTTGGAGCGAAGGTCGCTTTAAACTTCAATCAGCTTTTGAGTGCAGCCCTGCTTTTTGTATGGATGCAGCTCGTACTCATTTCGGTATGCCTCTGGGGCAGCGCCCGCATGTCGACTTTGGGAGCGGGTATCCTGGCGGCGATGCTCTTCGGCTTTGCCCTCATCGGAGGGTGGCTGGAACAGATAGGCCATTTGATTTCTGTGAGTGGAAATGACAGCGCCGCCGGGCTCATAAATGCAGGTATAATCGCCAGCCTTTTGATGCCGACGGATGCCCTTTACAGAAAGATGACCTCGGTGCTTTTTTCTTCCGGTGGTATAAACCTCATGTCTAACAGCATTCTGGGGGCCGGCGCCGAGCCGAGTCTTTACATGCTGCTCTATGCCGCGGCATACACCGTCTTTATGATTTACAGCGCCGCTAGGAGTTTTTCTTCAAGGGATATATAGGACGCCTTAGAGAAGGCGTTCTTTTTTTTGGTCAAAATTAGCTTGTTTGGGTCATAAAAATAGTTAAGGGGGTGGGGCGGTGGGTTGCCGGTACTTGCTTTTAGTATTCTTCGCAGTTTTTGTGGCATGGCTTGCGGTGTCAAACTTAAACCACGTGGTGGTAGAGCAGTTCGGCGACGCCGGACTTGTGCGGATAAGGGTTGATTTTTTCGTCCCGGTAAAAGAGCGGGATGTGGCAGAAAAAATCCACCTGGAGTCCGAAAGGCCAGGGATGGAATTTTTGAAAACCTATCACTGGCTGGACGACAGGGTTTTGGAAATTTACGTCCTCGAAAAAGGGCTTCCAAAGGGTTTTAAAACGACCCTTCGCATAGAGCCTTTAAGAACCTCGGTGCCGGGCCTATCCAAAAGGGCGAAGGTCCAGTACAGAGCAAAAATACGGCCTTTTCCGATAGGAATTTCGTCGCCCGTTGCAAGTGCTGGTCCGGTGGCATTGAATTTCAGCGCTCCGGTGGAGGAAGAGAAAATATTAAAATCCCTTCGGGCCGACTTCGACTTCGATTTGAGGCCCTCCTGCATTCTCAAGGCTTCGGGCAATGTATTCGAGGATGAGAGCATCTGGCTTCTCTTCCCCCGCGAGAAGCTTAAGCCCGGGAGCAGACACGTGGTGGAATTCGAGGGAGAAGGGCTTTTTTCCGGCTATATCAGGTGGTTTGAAGTAGCCCCCATCCCGAAAGTCATATCTACGTACCCCGAAAACGGCAGTGCGGACGTCATGCCTTATACGGTTTTGAAGGTGCATTTCGACCAGGAAATGAGGGAAGTCTCGATTAAAGTGGACCGGATGGAAGGCGATGTTTTCTGGGATGGAAAAACGGCGGAATTCAAACCTCGTTCCGTCTTCCTCCCGGGAGAGACTTACGATGTCCTGGTGGAAGGGACTTCGGCGTACGGGCAAAAAATGGAACCCTACGCTTTCCGCTTTACCGCAAAGCCCCTGGAGGACCGGCTTTGGGTGCAGGTGGATTTGAAGCCCCTGCAGAAGGTGGTGGTATACAGAGGAAATAAAATCGTCAAGACCATGCTGGCCTCGGCGGGAAAGCCCGGGCCGGATACGGAGACGCCCCGTGGGTATTTCACCGTAAAGGACCGGGGGGTATGGTTTTTCTCGGAGAGGTTCGGCCAGGGGGCTTTTTACTGGGTTAGGATAAAAGACAATTACCTCTTTCATTCCATGCCCAGGGACAGGGACAAAAACATAATTGAAGAAGAATACGAAAAACTCGGCATACCTGCCAGCCACGGGTGCGTAAGGCTGAAAGACGAAGATGCCAAGTGGTTTTATGAAAACATTCCGGAAGGAACTCTGGTAGTAATCCACGACTAAAAGGGGGAAGTTCGGTGAACAAGATTTTCGCCTTTTTAATCCTCGGAGGAATTTTGGCGGCCATCTGGAATGGAAATCTGGATGCGATAACCCCCGTCGTGCTGGAATCAGCCAGAACCGCCATCGAAAGAGCTATAAGCCTCATGGGAATCGTGGGTTTTTGGCTTGGAATTGCTAAAGTGGCTGAAGAATCCGGGCTCATTGACCGCATTAGCAGATTCATAGCGCCCTTATTCCGGTGGCTCTTCCCGTCGATACCTAAAGGCCATCCGGCCATGGGGAGCATCCTGATGAATCTGAGCGCCAACATGCTGGGCTTCGGCAACGCGGCGACGCCCTTCGGCCTTAAAGCCATGAAGGAACTGCAGGAATTAAATCCCCGTCCGGATACGGCGACGGAGGCGATGTGCACCTTCCTCGCCATAAATACGTCCAGCGTAACTTTTGTGCCTGCCACCATAATATCTTTAAGGGCTGCGGCGGGTTCTAAAAATCCGTCCGAAGTGCTGGGGGCCATTCTCTTTGCCACCACCTGCTCTACACTGGTTGCTATTTTGGCCGACTATATCTTCCGAATCTTATACCGGAAGATCGAGAGGAGGTAGGGCTTTGGCCGAGCAGATTTCAATCTCTTCCTGGATTCTACCGTTCGTAATTGCCGCGGTCTTTTTGCACGGTTTGATGAACAACGTCAGGGTATTCGAAGTGTTCACCGAAGGGGCTCAGGAAGGCCTGCAGCTGGCCATAAAGCTCATTCCGTACCTGCTGGGGATTTACGTGGCCGTCGGCATATTTAGAGAATCTGGAGCTGTGGATTTGATGGTGAGACTTTTAAATCCCCTCATTCGCCTTCTGGATATACCAGCAGAAGCGCTCTTTTTGTCTATTGTGAGGACTTTATCGGGACCTGCGGCCCTCAGCATGATGGCGGAAATTTTTGACACATACGGACCCGATTCCTATCTGGGCAGGCTGGCTTCAACGCTGACGGGGTCTACCGATACCACCTTTTATATAATTGCAGTGTATTTTGGTTCTGTAGGCATTAAAAAGACGAAATACGCCGTTCCCGTGGGCGTGATGGCAGATTTTGCGAGCCTAATCGCATCGGTGTACATAGTTAAGCGGTTGTTTCCGTAAATAAATTTTGACAACGGATGGGGGTAGTAATTATGCGGTCGTGGAATACCGACTTACAAAAGGGGCTGTCGAGCCGGGAAATACCGATGAAGAAAAAAATCTTCGGGGAAAACGTAATCCAGGAAAGCCGGAAAAGGTCGGCTGCCCTCCTTTTCCTCGGCCAATTTAAGAGCACCATCACCCTGGTGCTCATGGGCGCGACGGTGATATCTTTTTTCCTGGGGGAAACGGCCGACGCGGTGGCCATAACCGCTATTATCGTGTTGAACGGCTTTATGGGATTTATACAGGAGTATCGCACCGAGAGGGCCCTGGAGGCTTTGAAGGAAATGGCATCACCCGTAGCCCGGGTGTTGCGCGATGGAAAGGTGAGGGAGATTCCGGCGAAAGATGTCGTGCCGGGCGATGTGGTCCTGGTGGAGAGCGGCGATAAAGTGCCGGCCGACGGAGAGCTTGTTGAAGCCGAAAATCTGAAGGTAGATGAATCCATGCTCACCGGCGAATCGGTAGCTGTCGAAAAAAGGGCAGAAAGGACGGAAGGGGAAACTTTAAAAATCCACCGCTCCAATCTGCTGTTTATGGGAACCATGGTGGTGAGCGGTAGGGGCAAGATGGTGGTAACCCAAACGGGAATGAATACGGAGATGGGGAAGATCGCTGGGATGATGGAAAGCGTTGAGGAGGAACAGACCCCCCTTCAGAGACGGCTGGATGACCTGGGCAAGCAGCTCCTCGTGATCTGCCTTTTCGTGTGTTTTTTAGTCGCCATGTTAGGAGTTCTGAGAGGAGAAGAGCTTTACAGGATGTTCCTCTTTGGGGTGAGCCTGGCGGTGGCTGCCATACCCGAGGGGTTGCCGGCGGTAGTCACCATGGTGCTCGCCATGGGAGTTCAGCGGATGGTAAAGAAAAATGTCCTCGTGAGGAAACTCACGGCCGTAGAGACCTTAGGGTGTGCCACCGTTATCTGCAGCGACAAGACGGGCACCCTCACGGAAAACAGGATGACCGTGAGAAAGATATACGCCGACGGCGAAACGGTGATGGTGACGGGCAGCGGCTACAAAATAGAGGGGGATTTCATCGCCAGCGATGGCCGGCTGCTTAAAAAAGTTTCTGCCTCGATGGAAAAACTGATGAAGATTGCGGTCCTGTGCAACAACGCTGAGCTGGATGGGCAAAAGGGTGGAATTTTGGGCCTTGGAAAGTCTAAGGAAGTGGTCCCTTCCGGCGATCCTACGGAAATCGCCCTATTGGTCGCGGCCGCAAAGGCCGGGATTACGAAAAGCGACGTTGAAAGGACTTACAGGCGCTTAAAGGAAATTCCTTTCGATTCAGAGCGCAAGCGAATGTCGGTGGTGGTGAGAAACCAAAGGGGGGAAATATTCCTTTTCACAAAAGGAGCGCCGGAAGTGGTCCTGGAGCTTTGCGATAGCATAGAGGAGAACGGAGACGTAAAGGCGATGACCCTATCCAAGAAGAGGGAAATATACGGGATAAACGAGGATATGGGAAGGGAAGCTTTGAGGGTCCTTGCCTTTGCCTACAAAAAAGTAGACCTTACCCGGGACTTGAGCGAAAAACTGGAGAGGGATCTCACCTTTCTTGGACTTATGGGCATGATAGATCCACCGCGCCCGGAAGCGGCTTCGGCCATAGAAAAGTGCTTTGCTGCAGGCATAAAGCCAGTGATGATAACGGGCGATCACAGCGCCACTGCCTGGGCCGTAGCGAGGGAACTCAACATGATGGGCAAAGGCGGGAGGATAATCACGGGGCAGGAACTGGACCAAATGTCCGAGGGCGAGTTTTTAAAATGCGTCGAGGATATTTCGGTGTACGCCCGGGTGACCCCCAAGCACAAGCTCAGAATAGTGCGGGCTTTGAAAAAGAAGGGCCACGTGGTCGCCATGACCGGCGATGGAGTCAACGACGCTCCGGCGATAAAGGAAGCGGATATAGGCATTTCTATGGGCAAAACGGGCACCGATGTGACCAAGGAAGCTTCGGCGATGATCCTGATGGACGACAATTTCGCAAGCATCGTTTCCGCTGTGGAAGAAGGGCGCATAATTTACGACAACATCCGGAAGTTCATACGCTATTTGCTATCCTGCAACACGGGAGAGGTGCTGACGATGGTGTGGGCGTCGTTTCTGGGGATGCCCCTGCCGCTTTTGCCCATACAAGTGCTGTGGATGAACCTCATAACCGACGGCCTGCCGGCCATCGCTCTGGGAGCGGACCCGCCCGAGCGGGATGTAATGAACCGCAGGCCCCGGAAAAGGCAGGAAGGGATCTTTTCCGGCCACATGGGGCGGAAGATACTGCACCGGGGGTTTATCATAAGCCTCGCCACCATGGCTGCCTACTTGATAGCGTGGCATTTTAGCGGCTCCGAGATTAACTTTTCCAGGACGGTAGCCTTTTCCACCCTGGTCATGTCTCAGCTCATATTTGCCTTCGAGTGCAGGGAGGAAAACGCTACCTTACTGAGGCAAAACATATTTACTAATCTGTTCCTGTTGATGGCCGTAATAATTTCGGCGGCAATGCTCCTGGCGGTCGTATACGTCCCCTCCCTTCAGGGCATTTTCCATACCGTGCCGCTCGATGGCAAGACCTGGCTCCTGATTTTGGCACTTTCCGGCATAAGTGCGGTCCTGTAAAAATATATTTTTAAACATAGGAGGAATTTTGAAATTTTTGTGGAAATTATAAAGTAAAAGCGGCCGGGAGGTTTTGATAATGATCAAACATCTCGATTTCTCCATAAACCTTTACACGGAGGGGGATAAGTTCTTCGACATCTTAAAAGCCATCATAAGGGATTCTAAGAAATGCAACTGGCCTCACGAAAGGGAAAGGGCTCGTTACGCTGGAGAATTGTTTAAGAGAGCTCTTGAAACTTTTGATGAGGCCATTCTTTTTGCAGAAAACCGTGTTCAGGAAGGGCTTTGCATCGAGCACGATCTCAAGCTGATTGAGGAGTTGAAAGCAAAAAGGGATTACTGGAAAAAGAAACTGGAAGACCTGACCGAGCCTGCCAAATGTTAGTTTAAAGGGGTGATACGGTGAAGCTCTCAGTGGGAGATATAACCAAGGCTGAGGTCGACGTCATAGTAAATGCGGCCAACGGCATGGGTCCCATGGGCGGTGGAGTAGCCCTGGCCATAAAGAGAGCCGGCGGGAAGGAGATCGAAGAGGAAGCCATAGAGGTATGCAAAAAGCTCGATCCCCGGCCGGGAGACGTTTACGTTACTTCTGCTGGAGCACTAAAGGCCAAGTACATCTTTCACGCGGTGACCATGAAGCGCCCAGCGGAGCCGTCCAGCGTGGAAATAGTGAGGAAGTGCCTCCATTCGCTGCTGGAAAAGGCTAGGGAAATGAAGATTAAGTCGATGGCTTTGCCGGCACTGGCCACAGGGGTCGGCGGCGTCCCCAAAAAGGATGTAGCTAAGGTTTATAAAGAAGTCCTGGAAAATGTCGAGGATATAGAAATTACGGTGATGGACGTGAGCGGGGAGTTCATAAAATACCTGGAGGAGGAATTGAAGAAAACCTCCTGACTTTTCTGCATTGGAAGACCAGGGTGCACGGTTTTCGATATTCTCGAGAACCTGTGCATCCTTTTTTTGCAGGATGTCCCGTTTTGCCGTAGCCTTTCTACAGGAGCCATAGTGGTAAAATGTAATCCCAGATAAATGTCGTTGACCTCCAGTAATGTAAAAACCCTGTTATTATAGGATTTATCTTGGCTGAGAAGGATTTTTTATGTTTTCGTAGAAATATTAATTGAAAATTAGAAGTATTTTCTCTTTAAAACTTTTATTTTTTAATTATTTCACGGGTATTTAGCCTAACTATAATGGATTGAAACCACGCCATTCCTTTCTCAACGGCGTAACATAGATGCGTGTTTAGCTTAACTAAAAGGGATTGAAACTTGAACAACTCAGACAAACAAAACCTAAACCACCCGAAATAAATATGGTAGATCGACCGACAAAAATCCTTAATGGCTTTTTGCGATATTGAGGAAAAAGAGAGACAAGAAAAAAATAAAAGTGTCGTCGACCTCCAATAATGCAAAAACCCCCGGAGATCGACGACAAAACGAAAATTTCAGTTGTTATAGAATTCGCCTGGATGTAGGAGGATTTTTCACACTTTCGCCGAAGAATTTATTGAAAATTGATAGAGCATATTTTCTCTTAAAATCTCTTATTTTTTAATTTTTTCACGGGTTTTTAGCCTAACTATAAGGGATTGAAACATACCGTTATTCTGTATTTTCCTGTATTCACCGTCAGTTTTTAGCCTAACTATAAGGGATTGAAACACAGTTTTACTCCAGAATACATAAATTCAATTGACAAGAGTTTTTAGCCTAACTATAAGGGATTGAAACTGACAATGCGATTCCGTATGTCAATAAACTGCCCGGTTTTTAGCCTAACTATAAG
>QGUT01000010.1 GCA_003242255.1 Bacillota bacterium | reverse complement strand
TTTTCGACCCGCAGTTTTCGGAAGCCAGCTTTGGGTTTCGTCCCGGGAGGAGAGCCCACGACGCGGTGAGGAAAGCGCGACAATACGTGGAAGAAGGATACGAATGGGCCGTGGACCTGGACATAGAGAAATTCTTTGATCGGGTAAACCACGACATACTCATGGCCCGAGTGGCCCGGAAGGTGAAAGACAAAAGGGTATTGACTCTCATTCGCCGCTACCTGCAGGCAGGTGTCATGATAAACGGAGTAGTGATGGAAACAACAGAAGGGACACCCCAGGGTGGCCCATTAAGTCCGCTTCTAGCCAACATACTGCTGGACGAGTTGGACAAAGAACTTGAAAAGAGGGGCCACAAATTTGTCCGATACGCAGACGACTGCAACATCTACGTCAAGAGCAAGCGGGCCGGAGAAAGAGTCATGGAAAGCATTCGTAAATTCTTGCGGGAGCGATTAAAGCTCAAAATAAACGAACAAAAGAGCGCGGTAGACCGTCCGTGGAAGCTGAAATTTCTAGGGTTCAGCATGCATAAGGCAAAAGAAGGACGAATACTCATCCGCCTAGCACCACAAACTATCGAACGTTTAAAGACGAAAATACGAGAGATAACAGCCCGGAACAAACCTGTAAGTATAACCGAACGCATAGAACGCCTCAACACCTATCTTGGGGGTTGGATGGGATACTTTGCCCTGGCCGAAACACCCAGCGTATTCAAGGACCTGGATGGCTGGATGCGGAGGAGGCTACGCATGTGTCTCTGGAAGCAGTGGAAGCGGGTACGAACGAGGTATCGCGAGCTTCTGGCACTGGGGTTACCGGAGCGAGTAGTGCATGAATTTGCCAATGCTCGGAAGGGGCCATGGCGGATGGCTCACGGGCCAATGAATAGGGCCCTGGGCAACGCCTATTGGCAATCCCAGGGCCTGACGAGCTTAATCGAACGCTACCAAACTCTTCGTCAAGCTTGGTGAACCGCCGGATGCGGACCCGCATGTCCGGTGGTGTGAGAGGACGGGGGTTAGCCGCCCCCTCCTACTCTATTTTTGTAATAAACGAGCCCTGCCGGCCATAAGATTATATCGAGGATTCATTCGGGAGGGGAAACCGATGTGGGGGCAAAGAGAATCCGATCCGTACGCCCAGTACTATTCGAGTTCGGATGGCGGGTCCATAAACCGCTTTTTAGACCTTCAGAAAGTGCTGATCGCCCTTTCCATATTTTTTATAATGCTTTTTTTCAGGAAGGTGGATCTGCCGCAGACTTCCGCCATAGTTACGAGGATCCATCGGGCGATAACTTACGAAATGGACCTGGCGAGTATCCTGGAGGGATTGAAGAGCCAGAAATTCATAAAAGCTGTACCCACTTTAAAAGACGTTTTAAATGAAAAAAGAGGAGACCCTTCGCTGATTTCGAAACAATTCATCGCTCCTCTGACCGGAAAGGTGACTAAAGCTGACCAAAGGCACGGGATTGACATAGAGCAAATAGAGGGCACTCCGGTTAAAGCTGCGGCGGCCGGGACGGTGATACAGGTGGCCGAAGATGCGGAACTCGGCCGGATGATAAAAATAAGGCACGAGGGCGACGTGGTGACGGTATACGCGCGCCTTGGGGAAGTATACGTGAAGCTCGGGGACAATATTTCGCAGGGGCAGATCATAGGGACCGTAGGCGAAAAAGGGCTGGCCGAAAATCCGGGCCTGTACTTTGAAATATGGGAAAAGGGAGTGGCCCAAGACCCGGAAAGATGGTTGGATTTTGAGGAAAAAATCTAGAGGGAGACCTATGGCTTTTTCGGTTTTTGGAGTAAGGATAAGGCTTCATTTTTTATTCGCAGCTATAATAGCATTGGGGTTTGCTGCAGGACTTTACGAAGAGGTCGTGGCAGCGCTTCTCGCCATTCTGGTCCACGAAATTTCCCACATTTCGGCAGCCCGAGCGGTCGGCATAAAAGTGGAGGAACTGGAGCTCCTGCCTTTAGGGGGCAGAATTAACATCAAAGGGTTTTACCAGAGTTCCCGGGAAAGCGAGGTGGCCGTGGTGCTCGCAGGGCCTGCGGGGAATCTGCTTATGGCCGCTGTTTTTATATCTCTGACCTATCAGGGGCTTGTGGATTACGATACGGCCAATGTTTTTGTGAGGTACCAGTTGACTTTAGGGCTTTTTAACCTCCTGCCGGCCCTGCCTTTAGACGGCGGCAAGATCTTCATGCTGTGGCTGAGCCAGATGGTGAGCTTCATAAAGGCGGTCCGCATGGCGGCCAGGGCCGGAAAGATTTTGGCGTTTTTTTTATGGGCTCTCTTCCTGGCGACAGCCTTAAATTCCGGGCCCAATCTCATGCTGCTTATTGCCGGAACTTTTCTCTTCTGGGCGGCCGGTCAGGAGGAGAAGCAGGCCCCCTTCATGTTTATGAGCTACATGGCCTACAAAAAAGAAAGTCTGATCGAGAAAGGGCTGCTGCCGGTCCAGGCGATGGTGGCTTTCGGCAAAATGCCGGTAAAGCAGGTGCTCTTCCGCTTAAATCCCCAGAGTTTTCACCTGGTCTATGTGGTCGATAAAAGCTACCGGCTCAAAAAGTGCTTGACCGAGACAGAAATATTTGACACTATTATAGAAAAAGGATTGGATATAAAAATGGAAGACCTGCTATAATAAAAAAGGCACAAAGTCACGGGGAGGAAAAATAATTGGAGATAGAAAACATACTGGACGAGATTTTGCCGAAAGTTGCCAAACCCAGCAGGTACGCAGGCAACGAGTTAAACAGCGTGAAAAAGGACAAAAAGGAAGTTAAAGTCCATATCGCCCTGGCCTTTCCGGACGTATACGAAGTAGGTATGTCCCATCTGGGACTGAGGATACTCTACCATCTTTTAAACGAGAGGGAAGACGTGTACGCTGAGAGGGTATTTGCGCCGTGGGTCGATATGGAGGATATATTAAGACAGCGGGGAATCCCCCTTTTCAGCCTCGAGAGCAGGACCCCCCTTTCGGAATTCGACATAATAGGGTTTTCCCTGCAGTACGAGATGAGCTACAGCAATGTTCTGAACATGCTGGAACTCGCCGGGATTCCTATCTTATCGTCAGAACGGAAGGACGGCGACCCGCTGGTGATCGCCGGAGGCCCCTGCGCTTACAACCCGGAACCCCTTGCCGAAATCATCGACCTATTCGTGATCGGCGAGGCGGAAGAGTCCATCCTGGAACTGGTCGACCTTTACATTGACTGGAAAGAAAGTTCGGGAAAGAGGAGCGAGTTTTTGGAAAGGGCTTCCCAAATTCCCGGGATTTACGTCCCGTCCCTTTATCGGGTGACCTACGCCGAAGACGGCACGGTGAAGGAGATCTGCCCGGTAAGAGAAGGAGTTCCCGAAAGGGTGAAAAAGCGGTTCATCCAGGATCTCGACCGGGCATACTACCCCACCAAATTGATAGTCCCTTATATTGACATCGTTCACGATCGGGCGGTGCTGGAAATATTCCGGGGCTGTACAAGAGGTTGCCGTTTCTGCCAGGCCGGGATGATATACAGGCCCGTTCGGGAAAAATCGGTGGAGAGGCTGGTGGACATTGCCCGGGAAATGATAGAGGCCACCGGCTACGAGGAAATGTCCCTGTCCTCCCTCAGCACCAGCGACTACTCGGAACTGAAAAGGCTTGTGGAAATATTGGCGGATGAGTTTAAAGAATGCGGGGTGGGCCTTTCGTTGCCTTCCCTTCGCATCGATTCGTTCACGCTGGATCTGGCCCGCAAGATAATGGAGATAAAAAAGAGCGGGCTCACCTTTGCTCCAGAAGCCGGCACCCAGAGGCTGAGAGACGTCATCAACAAGGGCGTGACGGAAGAGGACTTGCTGGATTCCGTGCGCGGAGCGTTCGAGGCCGGCTGGAACTCGGTTAAATTATACTTCATGATAGGGCTTCCTACGGAGACTTACGAGGACCTGGAAGGGATTGCGGACCTGGCTCATAAAGTGGTGGACGTGTACCGGGAGGTAAAGGGCAAGAGCAAAGGGCTAAGGGTTCACGTAAGCACGTCCACTTTCGTGCCCAAGCCCTTTACGCCCTTCCAGTGGGAGGCCCAGATTCCTCTGAGAGAGATAGAGGAGCGCCAGAAATTTTTGAAGAAAAGGCTCAAAAATCCGCATATTGCCTACAACTGGCACGACGGTCGGCTGAGCTTCCTGGAGGCGGTTTTTGCCCGGGGTGACAGGAAGCTCAATATGGTGCTCAAAAAAGCCCGCGAAAAAGGGTGTCGCTTTGACGGCTGGAGCGAAATTTTCGACTTTGAAAAGTGGATGGAAGCTTTTGATGAAGTAGGGGTGGATCCCGGATTTTACGCCAACAGGCAAAGGCCCGAAGGGGAGATTTTCCCGTGGGAGGTCATAGATCCGGGAATAGAGAGGCGCTTCCTCCTGCAGGAACTGAAGAAAGCCAAGATGGCCCAGCCGACCCCCGATTGCCGGTTCGGCAGGTGCCACGGGTGCGGGATAATCCGATTAAAAGGCGGGATATGCAGTGAAGCTGAGAATGAGGATTAGAAAAGGCGGGGATGTAAAATATATATCCCAGCTCGATATGATGAGGGCGTTGGAGCGCGCCATGAGGAGGGCCAAGCTCCCCTTAAAATTTACGGAAGGATTCAGCCCCCGTCCCAGGATGAGCTTTACCCCGGCCATACCGGTCGGGATGACCAGCGATGCAGAATACGCGGACGTGGAATTTGTGAAAGAACTCAGTCCTCAAGAAGTTTACGAGAGGTTAAATTTCACGCTGCCCCCCGGCATCGCCCTTTTAAAGGTGGGGAATGCCGAGGGAAAGCCCTCCCTTTCATCGGTAAACAGGGCGATTTATACGGTTAACGTCATCTCGGGCGGTGCTTCTAAGGAAGCCCTGGAAGAGGCCATAGGGAAAATTCTCTCGTCCCCCGAAGTTAAAATAGTCAAGAAATCTAAGGGGAAAGAGAAAGAGGTAAATATTGCCCCCGGGATTTACAGGATAGAGGTCAGAGCCGCCGAGGGAGGAAAATTTGAGCTCGAGATGGAGCTCGCCGCCAGACAGGAGGCCAATGTAACCCCCTTTATGGTGGTCGATGCGTTGAGGGAATACATCCCCTCCCTCGATGTGGTAAAGGTCAATAAGGATGAGATGTTTATTTTCGAAAAGGGCAGGAATGTCCTTCCTCTTTAGGTTCTAAGGGAGATGGATGGCATGAAAAAGGAGATAGTAGCCGATGTGGGCAATGACGAGGTGAGGGTGGGGATTTTAGAGGACGGAAAGCTGGTGGAGTATTTCGTGGAGCGAAGCGCAAAAGGCCCCCTGGCCGGGAATATTTACAAAGGAAAAGTGGCCAACGTGCTTCCAGGGATGCAGGCTGCCTTTGTGGACATAGGCCTGGAAAAAAACGCCTTTTTATATGCCGGGGATGTCAACCCGGAGTCGCTGGGTTCTTTCGATGAACACCACGATGAATGGGAGGAAAAACTCCCCATACAGGAAATGTTGAAGCCTGGCCAGGAAATCCTGGTGCAGGTAGTAAAGGAACCCATCGGCACAAAAGGGGCGAGGGTTTCCACGAATATTACTCTGGCCGGCCGGTACCTGGTCCTCATGCCGCGGATAGATTACGTGGGGATATCGCGGCGGATAGAAAATGAGGAGGAGAGGGCCCGCCTGAAAGCCTTGGCCGAGGAATTGCGCCCCAGCGGCATGGGGGTTATCGTGAGAACTGCAGCCGAGAACATAGGAGAAGACGATTTAAAAGCGGAAATGGATTACTTGAAAACTCTATGGGAAGATATTAAAAGAAAGGGACTGTATTCTCCGGCCCCCAGGCTCGTCTATAGGGATATGGACCTGGTAGAGCGGATAGTAAGGGACGTATTTACCCCCGAGGTGACCCGCTTCTACATCAACAAAAAAGAAGCTTACGAAAGGGTCGTGGCGATAGTGTCTGCGATGGCCCCGGGCCTTGAGGACAAGGTTACCCTGCACCATAGCGGGGCCGACATTTTCCAGTATTTCGACATACCGGCGGAAATCGAAAAAGCCCTGCAGCGCAAAGTGTGGCTGAAGTCAGGCGGTTACATCGTCATAGACCGGACCGAAGCCCTGACGGCAATTGACGTCAATACCGGCAAATTCACGGGCAACAAGGACCTGGAGGATACGGTTTTAAAGACCAATTTAGAAGCCGCCCGGGAAATAGCCCGGCAGATAAGGTTGCGGGACATCGGCGGGATTATAATCATAGATTTCATAGATATGAATTCGCAGGAACATAAAAAGATGGTGCTGGACGCCCTGGAGGCGGAACTTAAAAAAGACAGGACAAGGACCCATATCCTGGGAATCACCTCCCTCGGCCTCGTGGAAATGACCAGGAAAAAGGTGAGGCAAAGCCTCGATGAAGTCTTGGAAAGGGTTTGCCCTTACTGTGGTGGCAAAGGGAAAATTAGGGTTTTAGAATAAAATTTATATAAAGCCGTGCACGTGCACGGCTTTATATATTTTTGCCCTTTTCTCCTGTCCCTTTAGTTTCCCTGTTTTCTGCGGCCTGGCCTTCGCCGCCCGAGAGAGTTTTCACGAGGCTCAAGAGGGCGGCCGGATTTAATTTTTTGTCCGAACTGTTTCCCAGCATGGAAAGCAGGGTCGATGCCAGGTCTTTTACGTCGGAGGAAGAGGATTTAGCAAAGCCGCTTTTCAGGTCCTGCGAATTCAGGAACGTCAGTATCCCCAGGACGTTGCTCAAGGCCAGGAGGCTTACCAGTTCGTTGATGTTGCCGCCGCGCTTTCCCTGAACCACATCGGCCACCATTTCCAACAAACTGAAATCGGACCTGCCGGTTTCTTCCGACATTCTCTCACCCCCCTGTTAACTTAAATATATGATTTGGGCCAGTAAAAAAGAATAAAAAGGGCTTCTCAGCCCCGGACAAAAATAAATTTTTATTCTTCTTTTTCTTTTTCGGCCAGGGTATTTAAAAGGTTTTCCAGCTGCTTTGCCCTGGAAGAGTCTTTTTCGGACTCGATTTCGACCTCTTTATCCACTTCCTCTGTTTGCTCTTTTTCTTCTTGGACCGGCGAAGCAACTAAGGAAAGCAACGAGTTTAAAGCTTCAATGTTGATCTTTTCTTCCGGATTGGCAGGTCTGAAGACGTTGAGGACGGTGGAAAAAATCTCTATGACTTCCTGACCTTTCGGGCTCAAGAAAGGTTTCAGAGCCCCCAGGAGCCTCATATCGTCGTCGGATATGGAAAGAAGCTTCATGACCCTTCAATGCACCCCCCTTGGCGGTGTTTTTTGATGAAACCTGGGCTTCAAAGGATTTTACGAGGAGGATCAGGATTAAAAACAGCAGATAAGGGTTGTGGAAGGCTTTTTTCGAAGGCCTTTCTTGACTTTTATTTTTATTTTCTTCCGCAGCCTTCTTATTTTCTTCTATAGCCTTTTTATTTTCTTCCATAACCTTGCACCCGCTTTTCATAGATTTTTCTAAAATATTATATGTCTTTTTGCTCGAAGAAGTGAGGGAATAAAGGAAGCAGGTATCACCAAAACTAAAAATGACGAATTTGGGGAGGTGATCAAGTGAACGGACTGGCTAAAAGGGCGAGGCTGGCTGCGGCTTTAGCCCTGGTTTTGATGCTCGCTGCAGCGCTCTTTCTAGAAAGCATGGAGCGATCGGCCCAGGAGGCAGCGGCCGAATATGCGGTTTCAGCGAGAGCCAGCGACATAGAACTCCTGGCCCGCCTGGTGGCGGCGGAGGCCTCCGGCGAACCCTATGCTGGCCAGGTCGCCGTGGCGGCGGTGGTATTGAATCGGGTGAAGAGTTCTAAATTTCCCGATTCCATACCAGAAGTAATCTATCAGCCGGGTGCTTTCGAATCGGTGAGCAACGGGCTCATATGGGCCCGAACGCCCAGCAGAACCAGTTACAATGCTGCCCGCGATGCTTTGAACGGCTGGGACCCAACTTACGGGTGCATCTTTTTCTGGAATCCGTACAAGAGAGTGAGTGCCTGGATATGGGCCCGGCCGATAGTCACCCAAATAGGAAGGCACGTATTTGCCAGATGAGGGGGATGATGAGTTGAAGAGAAATTACATCCTGTGGTTAGCAGCGGGGCTGGTCGTGGCTCTGGCGGTGTTCGGCCTCTGGAGTATGAGAAGCCGGGCTTACTCGGCGGATAACCAGCTGGAGGCCGGTTACCAGAAAGCCTTTTACAACCTGATAGAAAATGTCAACAACGTCAACGTGCTTTTGTCCAAGGCCCTGGTGACGTCGTCGAACGGCCAGAGGATCATGGTTTTGACCAGCGTCTGGCACGAGGCGGAGAAGGCCCGTTCCAATCTCTCCTCCCTGCCTCTGGGGACGAGAGATATGACCAATACGCAGAAATTTTTCGCCCAGATGGGGGATTTTTCCCGCACCCTTGCCGAAAAGATTGCCCAGGGCCAGACGATTACCCAGAGGGAGTGGAACATACTCAAGCAGTTCAAAAAAAATACCCAGAGCTTGAACCAGTACCTGCGGGAACTTTCCGATGACGTGGCAAGGGGACGGGTTAAATGGGAGAAGGGCTCCTTTGCCTCTGGCATGAGCAGAAGGATTGGAGAGGTGATGGCCGACAAGTTCGTGGCGATAGACCAGCGATTGAAAGAAGAAGCCCCGACCATCGCCTACGACGGCCCCTTCTCCGACCACGTGGAAAACATCGAACCTAAAGCCATAACCGGCTCGGCCATCACCGAAGAGGAAGCCGTTGAAAGAGGGAAGAAGTTCATTGAAAACCCTCAGAACATCAAATACGACGTTTCGGTTACCGCAAAAACAAGAGGGGTGATAGCAGCCTACACCCTGAGTTTTAAGAGGTCCGGCTCTGATGACGTGGACATCGTGATGGACATCAGCCGGCGGGGAGGACACGTCCTGTGGTTTTTAAATTCGAGGGACGTCAAGGAACAGCAGATTGACGTGGAGACCGCCGTCGAGAAGGCGGAAAAATTTATTGAAACTCGGGGTTATGAAAACATGGAGGCTACCGGGTCCCTGAGGGAGAACAACGTCATTACCGTGACCTTTGCTTACAAGCAGGGCGATGTCCTCATATACCCGGATTTCGTAAAAGTAAAGGTAGCCCTGGATAACGGCGAAGTGGTGGGATTCGATGCCCTGGGGTACCTTACCAATCACACGGAAAGGACCATCCCGGAATTTAAAATCAGCCAGGAAGAGGTAGAGAAGAAGTTCGAAGGGAGACTTACGGTAAGCCGAATCCGGAAAGTCATAATTCCCGACGATGCCAAAAAGGAGACCTACTGCTACGAAGTCGACGGGAAACTGGACGGCGAGCGCTATCTCGTATACATCAATGCTCTGAACGGCCGGGAAGAAGAAATATTGAAAGTCGTGGAGACCGACCGGGGCACCATGACCATGTGAGACTAGAAACAATTTAGTGAGGAATGAATAGCCTAATACTAGCAAGAATGGGGCAAAGGGGGGTCTTCGTTGCTGCTTTCCGCTGAGACCAAAAGGGACGTTTTCCTGGTATTTCTGGTTTTGATACTGCTATTGATGGCAGATTAAGCGGGGTATGCCCCGCTTATTAATTTTTTACGTTAAATAACCGGAAAGGTTTTGAATATTATAATTTAGATAAACTTCTTGGGGGGATTTTCGTGTGGGACATCATAGAAAGCGTGTACCGGCAGGACGAATATTCACTGGCATATCTGCTGCTCGTGGCGAACGCCTTGAGCCTGGCGGTTTTTTTGTCTACCGATGCGGGGGTAAAGTCGGTGCCCGTTGATTCGGGAAGAAGTCCCGAAAATCCTGGAAAAACGGCGGGGCAGCCTTCGATAAAAACAGCCAAAGCTGTGGAAAAGCAAGGAATGGTGCCTCCCGGGCCGGCAAACCGGGGAGAACAGCCCCTGCATGAAAAGGTCATAGACTTCCAGAAGGTCCGGTCAAAACCGCTGGTGTGGCGCTTCCCCGAAAAATGAGGCGAGGAAAAATTTTAACAGTCGCACAATTAATGGTATAATAAATATACTTTATCAAGAAATAGAGAAGGAGTGGATTGAGTGAAGTTTGAAATTCGGGGAGAGACATTGCCGGTGGTAATTCTCACCCTGGAGAGTGGGGAAAGCGTTTTTACCCAATCCGGCGGCATGGCCTGGATGAGCGACGGATTCGAGATGAAGACCAATATGGAAGGGGGACTTTTCGGAGGCATAGCTAGGAAACTGGCGGGAGAGACCCTTTTTATGACGACGTACACATGCATGAATGAGCGGGGCACGATCGCCTTCGCTTCATCCTTTCCGGGCAGAATAATTCCGCTAAAGCTTGAGGCAGGGCAGTCGATCATATGCCAGAAAAAGGCGTTTTTGTGTGCCGAGAGGACCGTAAAGCTGGGGGTTATTTTCAGGAAAAAACTGGGGGCGGGGCTCTTCGGAGGAGAAGGCTTTATTCTGGAAAAAGTGACAGGGCCGGGGATGTGCTTTATCGAGATGGACGGCGAAGTGGTGGAGTACGAGCTAAAGCCGGGGGAAATTATGAAGGTTGATACCGGCCATGTGGCCATGTTTGAACCCACCGTGGATTTCGACATCGAGATGGTAAGGGGGTTTACGAACATACTGTTCGGCGGAGAAGGTTTATTTTTGACAACCTTAAGGGGGCCCGGCAGGATCTGGCTTCAGTCCATGCCCGTGGAAAATCTCGCCGGCCGGTTGATACCCTATCTCCCTTCATCATCCTCTAAGTGAGCTGCTATGGCAATTTTCCCGGGCTGGACCTAATATAAAGCTTAATGTAAAGGCTGACCTTGCAATTGCAATCTTTACTTCAATGCCTTTCGCATATAAACCGAAATTTATGAACATACTTGGTATAGCATACCTGAAATTGAGGAGGTCAGCCTATGGGTGAACGTGTAAGCTACCACGATTCGGTTGAAGAAATGTTAAAGCGCATTCGGGAAGACGGCCTTACCAACGTCTTCGACCGCTGGGAGGTGCAGGAAAAGGCCAGGTGCAGGTTCTGCCTTCAGGGATTGAGCTGCCAGCTCTGTTCGCAGGGGCCCTGCCGCATCAACGAGAAAACTGGGATGACCCGCGGTGTCTGCGGCATCGATGCTGATGCCATGGCCATAAGGAAGTTTCTGCTTCAAAACGCCATGGGGGCCGCCACTTACGCCCATCACGCTTATCAGGCCTTTAAAACCCTGAAGGCCACCGGTGAAGGCAAGACGCCTTTTTCCATCACCGATGTGGACAAACTAAAGTGGATGTGCGAAAAGGTAGGCATAAAGGCGAATCAGGACATAAACCGCATGGCAGTGGAACTCGCCGATTTTCTGCAGGCCGAAATGGAAAAGGACGATGAGAATCCCAGCGTGATGGTGGAAGTCTTTGCTCCGAAGAAGAGGAAGGAAGTATGGAGGAAGCTCGCCATTTACCCCACAGGGGTGATGAGCGAAATAAGAGATGCCACTGCCAGCTGCCTTACCAACGTGGACGGCGATTACGTCTCCCTGGCAAAGAAAGCTTTAAGGCTAGGGCTTGCCACGATTTACACCGCCCAGATAGGCCTTGAAATGGCCCAGGACATACTGTACGGCACGCCGAAACCCCACGAGGTCGAAGTAGATCTAGGCATCATGGATCCCGACTACGTGAACATCGTATTTAACGGGCACCAGCCCTGGGTAGGGGTGGCAACCCTTTTAAAAGCCAGGACTCCGGAGGTCCAGGAAAAGGCAAAAGCCGCAGGTGCCAAAGGACTTAGAGTCGTTGGCTGTATTGAAACGGGACAGGAACTCATACAGAGATTTAACACGGATGACGTCTTTGTAGGATTAACCGGGAACTGGCTTGCTATAGAACCACTTCTTGCTACTGGCACAGTCGATGTGTTTGCGATGGAAGAAAACTGCTCACCTCCGGCTCTGGGAGCTTATGCAGACAAGTATCAGGTAACTCTCGTCAGTATAAACGATATAGTACGGCTTCCGGATTTGCATTACATTTTCGACTATAAGCCACCCGAGGCGAGCTTCATCGCCGACAAATTAATCGAGCTCGGTATAGAAAACTTCAAAAAAAGAAGGGGTAAAATAACGCCGAAAGTTCCGCCTATTAAAACGAAGGCGATTGCAGGTTTTTCCACAGAAGCTGTTCTGGAAGCACTTGGAAACAATCTGGATTCACTGGTGCGGGTCATAGCCGATGCAAAGATAAAGGGTATTGCGGCACTGGCGAGCTGTTCCACTCTGAGAAATGGCCCGCAGGATTGGATGACGGTCAACTTAACGAAAGAACTAATCAAAAGGGATATCCTGGTAATAAGCGCCGGATGCGGCAACCACGGCTTAGAAGTAGCAGGTCTCTGCAACATGGATGCAGTTGAGCTGGCCGGCGAAGGACTAAAAGAGGTGTGCAAAGCGCTTCACATTCCTCCGGTCCTGAGCTTCGGCACCTGCACCGACACCGGAAGAATATCGATGCTGGTAACCGCCCTGGCGGACCACATGGACCTGGACATACCCGACCTTCCCATAGCAGTCACCGCTCCCGAGTGGATGGAGCAGAAGGCCACCATTGACGGCGCTTTCGCGCTGGCTTACGGTGCCCACACCCACCTTTCCCCGGTGCCCTTTATAACGGGAGCCGAAAGGCTGGTGAAACTCCTGACAGAGGATTTAGAAGGTCTCACCGGAGGAAAAGTGGTTTTAGGGGACGACCCGAAAGAAGCGGCGGACAAGATAGAAGGGCACATAATGGAAAAGAGAAGAGCCCTGGGCCTGAAATAGCAGGCCCTGATAAGCCCCCGACAGCTCCCGGGGGCTTACATGTGCCAGACTTCACCACCATTCAGGCCACCTGGCCGCTTAGAATATTTCCAAAGCCTTTGACGCATTTTTTGGGGGCCGTCAAAAGCAAGCTTTACCGCGCCAAGACCAATCAAAAATCCCCCCCAAAGTTGACAGGGCTTTCGAGGTTGTGCTAAAATAACTACGTGGTTTCGCCGGCCACCGCACGGGGCGGGTTCAAAAATCTTTACCTGGTCCCGGCGAGAGGAAGGAGGATGAGAGGATGTACGCGATAATAGAGACCGGCGGAAAACAGTATAGGGTTTCGGAAGGCGATGTGATAAGGGTAGAAAAACTTTGCGCGCAAGAGGGCGAAACGGTCGAGCTCGACCGGGTGCTGGCAGTCTCCGACGGGGAGAAGCTCACGGTGGGACAGCCGGTGCTGGAAAACGCCAAAGTGACCGCCACGGTGCTGAAGCACGGCAAGGGCAAGAAGATCATCGTCTTCAAGTACAAGCCCAAGAAGAATTACCGCAGAAAGAAGGGACACCGCCAGCCCTATACTGAGATCAGGATCGAGAAAATTGAATTGTCATGATAAGGATAACCGTTACTCTTGACGAGAACGAGAGAGTGCGGGAGCTTTTAATTAAAGGACATGCGGGGTACGACGAATACGGAAGGGATATAGTCTGCGCTGCGGTTTCGGCTCTGGCCGAGACCGCGGTATTGGGGCTTGAAAGGGTGGCAGAAGTCCGTATATTTCCGGTAAAAAAGGAAGGGTATTTTTACGTTGCCCTTCCCGAGGAAGCAGGAGAAGACGAGTTATATAAGGCTTCCGTTATATTGGATACAACGGTTTTGGGTTTGGAAGATATAGCGCGGACTTATCCGGCCTACGTTAAATTGGAAATAAGAAAGGGAGGTGTTTGATGTGAACCTTCAGCTTTTCGCTCACAAGAAAGGTGTAGGCAGCACGAGGAACGGGAGAGACAGCGAATCCAAGCGGCTTGGCGTAAAGAGGTTCGACGGACAGTTCGTGACGGCCGGAAGCATCCTGGTGCGCCAGAGAGGCACGAGGATCTATCCAGGGAAGAACGTGGGAATGGGAGTAGATTACACCCTCTTCGCAAAAATAGACGGTTACGTGAAGTTCGAGCAAAAAGGCAAGGATAAAAAAGTGGTAAACGTTTACCCCGAAATGCAGCTCCTCGGATAGCCGAGGAGCTTTTTTGATGGCAAGAAGGAAAAATTTAAATCGTGAAGAATATAAACCATGTTAAAATTTGAAAAAGGGTCGGTGGCTGCAATGACGGAGTGGCTGGTTTATGTGTCAAAGGGAAAGGCGTGCGGATTTATGACTCTGGCTTGGAGCCTGCTGCTTTTGTTCGCTGCAGTGCTGGCATTTAAATTTTCCGGAGGATTGGTGCCTAAGAAAGAGTGGGATAGGATCTTTTTGGGCTGGAAGCTTCAGCGCCATGAATTCAACAATCACCTGCAGGTTATAAGCGCCATGATCCAACTCGGCAAGGCGGACATGGTGCTGAACTATATAGAAGATGTAAAGAAGCGAAACGAACTTTTTTCCGTAGTGTGCAGCCTGGAAGACCCACATATCATGGGCGAAGTACTCAACCTCATAATCCTTTTAAAGGAAAAGGGATACGATATATTCATAAAAGTGCCGAGCGATTTTGACCCAAAAAAGGTCAGACTGAAAGACGTTGAAGTTCTCAAAAAGAAGGTTCTGGATATTTTGAAGGACGGGAAAGGGCTTAAAGATGCGGGAAACCTGCAGATCGTCTTTCCCGAGACACTGTATGTATATGACTCAAAGCCCGATATCATATAGCTTTTCTTTTATGGGTATGCTTTAAAAGGTGATGTGTATGTTCGTGGATAAGGCAAAAATTTACGTCAAAGGTGGAGACGGCGGAAACGGAGCCGTAGCCTTTAGAAGGGAAAAGTACGTGCCCCGGGGCGGCCCCAGCGGCGGCGACGGCGGCAAGGGCGGCGACGTGGTGCTGGTGGTCGACGGAAACCTTTCCACCCTGCAGGACTTCAAATACAAGGTGCACTACAAAGCCGAAAAGGGACAACACGGCCAGGGTTCCAATAAGGCGGGGAGGAGCGGCGAAGACCTCATCATAAGAGTTCCCCCGGGAACGGTGGTAAAGGATGCAGAAACCGGCGAGGTGATGGCCGATCTGGTGGAGCCGGGTCAGAGCTTTGTGGTGGCCCGGGGAGGAAGGGGCGGCCGCGGAAATGCCCGCTTTGCTTCCTCGGTCAATCAGGCACCGGACTTTGCCGAAAAGGGTGAACCCGGCGAGGAACGCTGGATAATCCTAGAACTCAAACTGCTGGCCGACGTGGGGCTGGTGGGCTTTCCCAATGTGGGGAAATCCACCCTGCTTTCCCGGATGACGGCGGCAAGGCCGAAGATCGCCGATTACCCCTTCACTACTCTCACGCCCAACTTGGGAGTGGTGGATACCGGCCCGACGGGCCGCAGTTTTGTTATTGCCGACATTCCCGGCCTCATCGAGGGAGCACATCAGGGCCTGGGATTGGGCCATGAATTCTTAAAGCACGTGGAAAGGACCAGACTCCTCGTCCACGTCATAGATGCGGCGGGGCTGGAAAACGACCCCATAGAAGGCTTTTACGCCATAAACAGGGAACTAAAAAATTTTGACGAAAAGCTGGCGCGAAAACCCCAGATAGTAGCAGCCAACAAGATGGACCTTCCCCAGGCCAGGGAAAACCTCGAAAAAATAAAATCCCACCTGGAACCGAAGGGCTACGAAGTGGTGCCGGTGTCGGGAGCGACGGGTGAAGGCTTGCGAGAGTTGATATACAGGATAATACAGCATTTGGACAGGATGGGCGATGAGGGGCCCGAAACGGTGGAAGTTAAAAAATACACGGTAAAGGAAAAGGACGACGAAATTAAGGTGGTGCGCGACGGCCAAGTTTTCATCGTCAAGGGAAAGGCCGTCGAACGGTTGGTGGCCATGACCGACCTGGACAACGAGTCGGCCGTAAAGAGGTTGCAGCGGGTTTTTAAAAATATGGGCCTTGACGAACTCCTGAAAAAAGAAGGGATAAAAGAGGGAGATACGGTCAGGATCGGCAATGCGGAATTTTACTACACCGAACTGCAATAATAGCAAAAGCGGAGGGGAGAAAATTTGGGGAATATAAAACGTATAGGCATAATGGGGGGGACCTTTGACCCTATTCACTTCGGGCACCTGATTACGGCGGAAGAGGCCAGGATCAATTTTAATCTGGACAGGGTTATTTTTGTCCCTACCGGAAATCCCCCCCACAAGAAGGACTACGAAGTGACAGATCCTGAACACCGGTACGTCATGACCGCCCTGGCTACGAACAGCAACCCTTTTTTCCAGGTATCCAGAATCGAGATAGAAAGGCGCGGTTATTCCTATACGGTAGATACGTTAAATCAGTTTTTAGAGATTTACGGAAAGGATGTCTCTTTATTTTTTATTTCCGGGGCCGATGCAGTGCTGGACATCCTCACCTGGAAAAACGTAAAAGGGGTGCTGGATGTCTGTACTTTTATAGCCGCCACGAGGCCCGGATACCCGGTTAAAAAGCTGGAGGACAAACTGAAGGAGTTAAAGGACCTGTACGGCAAAGACGTTCAGCTCCTGGAAGTAACGGCGGTAGCCATATCCTCCACCGAGATAAGGAAAAGGGTGAAAGAAGGGCGTTCCATCAAGTACTTAGTGCCCGAGAGCGTGGAGGAATACATCCTGAAAAACGGCCTTTACAGGTGATTCTCATGAAAACCAAGGCTTTTATTCTTGATGATTTAAAGAAAAGCATGACCCCTGAGCGATTTGCCCACACTCTGGGCGTCATGGAAACGGCGGTGGCCCTCGCAAAGCGTTACGGCGTCGACGAAGAGAAAGCGGAGCTGGCCGCCATGGTTCACGACTGCGCAAAAGACCTGCCGGAGGCCGAGCAGTTGAATTTGGCCCGGGAGTTTGGTATACTGTTAGATGAAATTTCAGTAGTGGAGACAGCTTTGGTGCACGCCCCACTGGGAGCAGCCCTCGCCAGGATTAAATACGGCATAGAGGACCAGGACGTGCTCCGGGCTGTAAGGGTGCACACGATAGGGGACACGGACATGACCACCCTTGACAAAATCATATTTCTCGCCGATTATATAGAGCCCGGGAGAAATTTTCCTGGAGTGGACAGGCTGCGAAAAGCGGCTTTTGAAGATCTGGACCAGGCTCTGATCCTGGCCTGCAATTCAACCATAAAGCACGTAATAGATGAAGGCGGGCTGCTGCATCCCCGGATGGTCGAAGCGAGAAACTATCTGCTCCTGGGAAAACTCAAAAGGGGAGAGAAATGTGAGAAGAAGAGCAAAAGATAGAGCAATTAAATATGCGGTGCTGGCATTGGTCTTTGTGGCTCTGGCTTTCGGAAGCGGCTTTTATTTAGGACTTACCTGGTTGAATGGCGGCGGCAATTTGGCGGGCGATGATAGCCCTGGGGACGATGAATCCTTTGATGGAAGAATGAATATTCTCCTTTTAGGGCTCGACGCGGGGACCATCGGCGCCGATGAAAAGCACAATCACTACAGGTCCGACACCATGATGGTGGTGAGCATCGATCCTGCAGAAAAGGCGGTCAGTGTGCTCTCAATACCCAGGGACACTCGGGTCATGATTCCTGGAGTGGGTTATCAAAAGATTAATGCGGCGATGGCCTACGGAGGGCCGGAGCTGGCGGTGCAAACCGTAAAAGAGTTGCTGAATGTCCCCATCCACCACTATGTGGCCATTAATTACGAGGGATTTCGCAAGTTAGTGGACGCCATAGGCGGCGTGGAGATAAATATAGAAAAGAGGATGAAGTATGTGGACAAAGCCGGAGGCCTTTATATTGACTTGGAGCCGGGCCTCCAGGTGCTCGACGGGGAAAAGGCCGAGCAGTTCGTGAGATTCAGAAAATATCCGGAGGGCGATCTGGGCAGGATAAAGGCCCAGCAGCAATTCCTCGAAGCTGCAGCCAAATCGTTCTTTAAGCCTTCCAACCTTTTGAGACTTCCTCAGATTGTGAAGGCAGTGCAGGAAACGGTTAAGACCGATATGGACACATCGGATATGCTGAAGCTGGCGAATCTCGCCAGGCAGATGGGGCAGGACAACCTGAAAATGTACGTCCTGCCGGGAGAGGGAAGGTATATCAACGGTATAAGCTACTTCATACCGTACCAATCTGAAATCCAGCAAGTTGTCAAGGAAGTATTTTTCGGCGGAAACGCGAATGTAAAGGTGGCGGTGCTGAATGGCAGCGGTTATGCAGGCCTTGCCCGCAAGGTGGCTGAGAAATTGGAGGAAATGGGCTTTACGGTGGTTAAAGTAGCCAATGCCGACAGCTTCGATTACGATACCACCACCATAATATATCCCAGCGGTATGAAAGAATACGCGGAAAAAATGGCGAAAGTTTTCGAAAGCCCTCGGATGCAGGAGGATTCATCGAACGAAGACCTTACAACTATAATAGTTGGTAAAGATGCTCAGAAAAGTTGATGGAGGGGGATGGAATGGTAAAAAGCCCCAGAGAAGCGGCAATGCTGGCAGCAAAGGTCCTCAGTGATAAAAAAGCTGAGGACGTGGTGGTGCTGGATATAAGTTCCATTTCGGTGATGGCCGATTATTTCGTGATAGCGACGGGAAGATCGGCGATTCACGTAAAAGCTCTGGCCGATGAAGTTGAAGAAAAGCTGCTAGAAAGCGGGTGCAGGATCAGGGGTAAAGAGGGCTACGATGAGGCGCGCTGGGTTTTAATGGATTTTTACGACGTCATCGTCCACGTCTTCGACGAAGACTCCAGAGACTACTACGATTTGGAGCGGCTTTGGTCCGACGCTATAAGGATCGACGTTGACAGCGATTACGATATTGCATATAATAGACAGTAAAAGTAAAAATCGGTGTAACAAGGAGTAGTAGAGGCTGCAGCCCTTTCAGAGACCGGATGGGAGGTGCGAATCCGGAGGGCAAGGCTTCGAACTCGCCTTGGAAAGTGTGCCGGCAGGCGTTAAAATGCGGTAGAGCGGGCAATGGCCAATTAGGGTGGTACCGCGAGAAAGAGGCTTCTCGTCCCTAAATCGACGAGGAGCCTTTAATTTTTAAAGAATCTGCGAGCTTGAAAGGAGGTTGCCTTGTGAGCCATTACGATTTCAAAGCGATTGAAGCTAAATGGCAAAAAAGATGGGAAGAGCAAAAGCTCTACAAAGCGGTGGAAGACAGCAAAAGGCCCAAGTACTACTGCCTCGAGATGTTTCCGTACCCCTCGGGTAAGCTGCACATGGGCCACGTGAGGAATTATTCCATAGGGGACGTGGTGGCCCGGTTCAAAAGGATGAGAGGGTACAATGTGCTCCACCCCATGGGATGGGATGCCTTCGGCCTTCCCGCCGAAAACGCTGCCATAAAGCACGGCATCCATCCGGCCAAGTGGACCTGGGACAACATCGATAACATGAGAAAACAGCTCAAACAGCTGGGGCTGAGCTACGACTGGGAAAGGGAGGTTGCCACCTGCCATCCCGGTTATTATAAATGGACCCAGTGGTTCTTCCTGAAGCTTTACGAGAGGGGACTGGCTTACCGCAAGAAATCGTACGTCAACTGGTGCCCCTCCTGCGCCACGGTGCTGGCCAACGAACAGGTGGTAGACGGGCGCTGCGAGCGCTGCGGCTCCGAAGTGGGGAAAAAGAATCTGGAACAGTGGTTCTTTAGAATCACCGAGTACGCCGACGAACTCCTCGAAGATCTGAAGAAGCTCCCCGGCTGGCCCGAAAAAGTGAAGATAATGCAGGAGAACTGGATAGGGAGAAGCGAGGGCGCTGAGGTCTACTTTACCGCAGAAAAGACCGGAGAGAAGATACCCGTCTTCACCACCAGGCCTGATACGATTTTCGGTGTCACCTACATGGTCATGGCGCCGGAGCACCCGATGGTGGACGAACTGGTGAAGGGAACTCCCTACGAGGAAAGTGTGAGGGAATTCCAGAAGAAGATGGAAAAGCTGAGCGAGGTCGTCAGGACTTCCACGGAGACTGAAAAAGAGGGTATGTTCACAGGGGCCTACGCCATCAACCCCTTGAGCGGAGAAAGGGTTCCCATCTGGATCGCCAACTACGTGCTTTTAGATTACGGCACGGGGGTAGTGATGGGCGTGCCTGCCCACGACCAGAGGGACTTCGAATTTGCCAAGAAGTACGGCCTCCCGATAAAGGTCGTGATAAATCCGCCGGGGATGGAGCTTTCGGCAGAAGAAATGCAGGAGGCCTATGCGGACGATGGAGTCCTCGTAAATTCGGGAACATTCAGCGGCATGAACAATAGGGAGGCCATTAAGGCCATAACGGAGTTCATGGAAGAAAAGGGATTGGGTAAAAAGGCTGTAAATTATAAGCTGAGAGACTGGCTCATTTCCAGGCAGCGCTACTGGGGCGCTCCCATCCCCATAGTCTACTGCGAAAAATGCGGCATCGTGCCGGTGCCGGAAGATGAACTCCCGGTACTCCTGCCCGACGACGTGGAGTTCAGCCCCAAAGGGACTTCGCCTCTTTTGGAATGCGAAGAATTTTTGAACACCACGTGTCCCAGGTGCAAAGGTCCGGCCAAGCGCGAGACCGATACGATGGATACTTTCATGTGCTCCTCCTGGTACTATTACAGGTACACCGACCCCAGGAACGACGAGAAGCCCTTTGACCAGGAAAAGCTCGACTACTGGATGCCGGTGGACCAGTATATCGGCGGCGTGGAGCACGCCATATTGCACCTGATGTACTCCCGGTTCTTCAACAAAGTCATGAGGGATGCGGGCCTCGTCCACGTAGACGAGCCCTTCACCAACCTGCTGACCCAGGGCATGGTCTTAAAAGACGGCGCCAAGATGTCCAAATCCCTGGGCAACATCGTGAGTCCCGAGGATATAATAGAAAAATACGGCGCCGATACGGCAAGGCTCTTTATCCTTTTCGCAGCGCCTCCTGAAAAAGACCTGGAGTGGAGCGATCAAGGGGTGGAAGGCTGCTTCCGCTTCCTCCAGAGGGTGTGGAGGCTGGTGGAGGAACTCACGCCTATGATGGATGTTCCCTCCGGCGACGAAAAGGCGGACCGGGAAGTGAGGCGGCTGGTCCACAAGACGATAAAGAAGGTCACCGACGACATCGAAGGAAGGTTCAACTTCAATACAGCCATAAGCGCCATCATGGAAATGGTAAACGGCCTCAACTCGTCCAAAGGAAAGCCCGTATCCGGCAAAGTGATAAGGGAAGCGGTGGAAACCCTCCTCCTGCTCCTGGCGCCCTTTGCCCCCCATATAACTGAAGAACTCTGGGAGCGCCTGGGGCATGAGACGAGCATCCACCTGATGTCCTGGCCGGTGGCCGACGAAGCTGCCATGGCCGAGGAAGAGGTGGAAGTGGTCGTCCAGGTCAACGGTAAGGTCCGGGCAAAGATACTCATGCCCGCCGAAATCACCGAAGAGGCGATGAAGGAGTCAGCCTTAAAGCACGAAAAAATTTCATCCCTTCTCGAAGGCAAGACGGTGGTGAAAGTCATCACCGTTCCGAGGAAACTGGTGAACATAGTAGTGAAATAAACGGCCCTGCGGGCCGTTTATTTTTCGCCCGATTTAATGTAAAATAAACTTGGAAAATAAGGGAAAACGGCAGGTGGGAACATGCCCGAATTTACCAGAAGGGAAAAGGCACTGCTCCTTGCGTTGGCGGCGGTAAGCCTCCTGGCCGTATTTCTTGCTTATAGGGCTTTTTTCGCCGAGGCTCCCGATGCAGCTTTTAAGCTGGAAAGCGGGAATGCCGTCCCGGTTTTCAACGAAAGCGAAGACCTTTCCGGGGAGGTTCTTGAGAAGGCCAGGATCGTTGTGCACGTCGCGGGAGCTGTAAAAAATCCAGGAGTGTATGAGCTGGAAGAAGGAAGCCGGGTCATCGATGCCGTGGAAGCTGCCGGAGGGTACATGCCCGAAGCCGATGTCTCGGGGATCAACCTCGCCAAAAAGCTGCAGGACGAGGATAAAATTTACGTGCCTGAGCAGGGAGAAGTTCCCGGGACCGGTGATGCCAGCGGCTCTTCTTCGGACGGCAGGGTAAACATCAACACGGCGGATTTACAAGAACTGGACAAACTCCCCGGCATAGGACCTGCCCTGGCCCAGAGGATCATCGATTACAGGAACCAGCACGGGCCTTTTAAATCTGTAGAAGAACTGAAGAACGTCTCAGGAATAGGAGAAAAGCGCTTTGAAGAATTAAAGAATCTGGTAAAAGTGAACTAGAATTGTCGAGGAGGTTCTTTGATTGGATAGGGAAAGGGTCTTGCGGAAATTGCCTAAGGTGAACGACCTTCTGGAGGAAGAATCAATAAAGGTGCTGGAGCATCAATGCGGAAGGCAGACGGTATTGAAGGCCGTAAGAGACGGCATAGAGGAAGTGAGGCGCTTAATTGAAAGATCCTTTGAAGAGGGGCTTGAAATTAAAGCTGACGAGGAAGCCCTCAAAAAGGAGGCTTTAGATAGGGCGGTGGAACTCGTTGCCAGGTACAGTTCTTACAGCCTGAAAAAAGTAATAAACGCCACCGGTGTCGTGCTGCACACCAACCTGGGCAGGGCTCCCCTGCCCGAGGAAGCCATAAAAAACATCGCCGATGTGGCCCGCGGATACTCGAACCTGGAGTACGACCTGGAAGAAGGGAAGAGGGGCGAGAGGTACGACCACGTCCGGACGCTTTTGTGCGAAATTACCGGAGCCGAAGATGCGATGGTGGTGAACAACAACGCCGCCGCGGTGCTGCTCGCCCTTTCGGCTCTTGCCTCAGGCCGGGAGGTAGTGATATCCAGGGGACAGCTGGTGGAGATAGGCGGCAGCTTCAGGGTGCCTGACGTTATGGCCCAGAGCGGCGCCCGTTTGGTAGAAGTTGGGACCACCAACAAAACCCGGCTTTCCGATTACGAAAGGGCCATCAACGAGAATACGGCCCTGCTATTAAAGGTCCACACTAGCAATTTTAAATTCGTGGGTTTCTGGTCCGAAGTCAAAATTGAGGAACTGAAGGCATTGGGGCTGAAGTACGGGATACCGGTGATGGAGGATTTGGGGAGCGGCGTATTAGTTGACCTCGAAAAATTCGGACTTCCTCCCGAACCCACGGTCCAGAGTTCCGTAAAGGCGGGAACTGACGTGGTCACCTTTAGCGGCGACAAGCTGCTGGGGGGCCCTCAGGCGGGCATCATTTTGGGAAAGAAGGAATATATAGAAAAGATAAAAAGCCATCCCCTGGCGCGGGCCCTCCGAATAGACAAGCTCACTTTGAGCGCGCTGGAGGCGGTTTTGAAAATTTACAGGAACGAAGATTACGAGAAGATCCCCGTTCTAAAGATGCTCTTGAGGTCCTCCGAAGAACTGGAAAGGACCGCCGAAAAACTGGCGGAAGAACTCAGGAAAGTAGTGAACGGCAGAGGCCAGGTGGAGGTATTGGATGACCTTTCCGCGGTGGGGGGTGGTTCCCTCCCCGGAGTCGAGCTGCCCACTAAAGTGGTGGCCCTCCGGATTCATGCTTTGGGACCCGACGACCTGGCAAAAAAGCTCCGGTCGGCCCGGATTCCGGTGATAGGCAGGATAAAAAAGGAAAGGTTCCTCCTGGACGTGAGGACCCTCGCGGAGGAGGAACTCAAAATTATTCCGGAAATGGTGGGGAGCGTCCTATGAGCGGCGTTATAATAGGCACTGCAGGTCACATAGATCACGGGAAGACCACGTTGATAAAGGCCATGACGGGCATTGATACCGACAGGCTGAAGGAAGAAAAGGAGAGGGGCATCACGATAGACCTGGGCTTCGCCCGCCTCCTTTTGCCGAGCGGCCGGCAGGTGGGAATAGTGGACGTGCCGGGCCACGAAAAGTTCGTCAAGAACATGCTGGCTGGGGCCGGCGGGATCGATCTGGTG
>QGUT01000009.1 GCA_003242255.1 Bacillota bacterium | reverse complement strand
GCATAGCTAAAAGATACGTCGGAAGGGGCATGCTCTTTCTGGACCTCATCAAGGGAAACCTGGGCCTCATAAAGGCGGTGGAGAAGTTCGACTACCGCAAGGGGTATAAATTCAGCACCTATGCGACCTGGTGGATAAGACAAGCCATAACCCGGGCCATTGCGGATCAGGCGAGGACCATCAGGATTCCGGTCCACATGGTCGAGACGATCAATAAGCTGATAAGGGTATCGCGCCAACTCCTGCAGGAACTAGGCCGAGATCCAACGCCGGAGGAAATCGCCGAAGAGATGGAAATGCCCGTCGAAAAGGTCAGGGAGATAATGAAGATTGCCCAGGAACCCGTGTCCCTCGAGACTCCCATCGGCGAAGAAGAGGACAGCCATTTGGGGGACTTTATCCCCGACGAAGAAGCCCAGGCACCGGCTGATGCAGCAGCTTACAGGCTCCTGAGGGAACAGCTGGAGGATGTTTTGGAAACTCTGACGCCTAGAGAAGAAAAGGTGCTGCGGTTGCGGTTCGGGCTCGACGACGGAAAGCCCCGAACTCTTGAAGAAGTGGGACAGGTCTTCGGAGTCACTCGGGAGAGGATACGGCAGATCGAAGCCAAGGCCTTGAGGAAATTGCGCCATCCAAGCAGGAGTAAAAAGTTGAAGGACTTCCTTGAGTAAAAGCGGGGCGACCCGCTTTTTCTTATATTGCATCCTTAGCGGTGAAGAAAATGAGACTTAGCGAAAGGTTGCTGGAAATAGCCCGCTTGGTTCCCAAAGGCAGCTCTGTCGCGGATGTGGGAACCGACCACGCGCTACTTCCCATATACCTGATAAAAGAGGGCATTGCCCGAAAAGTAATTGCGATCGAAGTAAGGCCGGCCCCATGGAGGAGGGCGATGGAAAGCGTTGCCCAGGCGGGCCTTTCCGACTTTATAGATGTGAGGCTGGGGGATGGATTCGGACCTTTAAAGGTGGGCGAGGTCGATGTGGCGATCATCGCCGGCTTGGGGGGCGAAACCATATGGAGCATAATGGAAAAAGCCCCCGAAATCGCAGGTTCCCTTGAGGCCCTCATCCTTCAACCCATGAAAAATGTCCACCGGTTGAGGAAAGCCCTCTTCGAGAATAGCTTTGAAATAACGGAAGAGCGGGTGGTATTAAGCGGGGAAAGGTACTTCGAAATTTTAGTGGCCAAAAAGGGAACTTCCCGCTCTTTCGACGAGGAAGACCTGATGATAGGTCCCGTGTTGAAAGGCAGGAGAACTCCGGAAGTGCTCGAATACATCAAAAGGCGCCTCGATCGGCTGGACGGCAGAATTAAGGAGTTGGAAGGCCGGGACAGCGAGAATGCCCGAAGGGCCAAGGAATCCATGCTCAGGGAGATGGAATTGTTAAAGGTGGTGTTGAAAAAGTGGTCAGCCTTCAGACCGTAATCAATTTGATTGAAAAATTGGCTCCTAAAAAGCTCGCTCTCGAGTGGGACAACGTGGGATTGATGGTAGGGTCGAGCGCGGCGAAAGTAAATAAGATTTTGGTGGTCCTCACCGTGACCCCCGGGGCGGTAGAATATGCCGCATCCAACGGAATAGACCTCATCGTTTCCCACCATCCTTTCATTTTCAAGCCATTGAATTCCATAAGGCAGGATTGGCCTACCGGGAAGATGATCGTAGATGCGATTAAGCATAATATAGCCATATATTCGGCCCACACCAACCTGGACGTGGCAAAAGGCGGCATCAACGACCTTTTGGCGCAGGAATTGGGGCTGGAAAAGGTAGAGGTGCTGGATAGGACTTATGAAGAACCTCTGAAAAAGATCGCGGTGTACGTGCCCAGAGGTTACGAAGAAGCGGTAAGAAACGCTATGGGCGATGCCGGCGCCGGACATATAGGAAATTACAGCCACTGCAGTTTCAACGTTTCGGGTGTCGGCACTTTCAAGCCCTTAGAAGGTTCCAATCCCTTTATAGGACAGCCCGGCGAACTGGAAAAGGTGGACGAGGTGAGGATCGAGACCGTGGCCCCTGCGTCGAAGGTGAGAAAAATATTGAACGCGATGTTGAAAGTCCACCCCTACGAAGAAGTAGCTTACGATGTCTATCCTTTGGAAAACGAGGGATGCGTTTTCGGCCTGGGCCGGGTAGGTTACCTGAAGACACCCGTGACTTTGAGGGAACTCTGCCAAGTCGTCAAACAAAAATTAAAGTTGAAGTACCTGCGGGTGGTAGGGGACCTCGAGAGGAAAGTTTCCAAAGTTGCAGTGTGCGGCGGAGCTGGAGGAAGCCTCATACCTAAAGCAGTTTTTACGGGAGCCGATGCCTACATAACGGGGGATATAAAGTACCACGAAGCGGAGGAAGCAAAGGCTTCGGGACTTGCCCTCATAGATGCCGGACATTACTCTACGGAAAAGATAGTATTGAATTTCCTGGCCCGGTATTTAAAAGACGAACTGGAAGGGCTGGGAGCGGAAGTTCCGGTGGAGGTCTACGAGGAAGGCGATCCGATAGAAATAGTTTGACAAGTGCAAAAACAGCAGAATCAACAGTGATTGAAAAAAATAATTGAAATTGATAAAATAAAATGGAACGGCCGAGATGGTTTTGTCAATGCTTTCAGGGGGTGAGCACATAAGCAGATAAGTGGGAGCACGGTATATCGAAATCCTGCAGCGAAATACATATCAATAATGTGTAATAGTAGGAGGTATTATGAAAAGGTTAAAAATATACGTAGACGGAGCTTCCCGGGGAAATCCGGGTGATGCAGGGATTGGAATCGTGATGCTGAATGAAGACGGCAATGTGGTAAAGGAGATATGCGACTACATCGGGCAGACGACGAACAACATCGCTGAGTACACGGCTCTCGTCACTGCCATGAAGGAAGCCATAGAGGTGGGTTGCGAAGAAATCGAAGTATTTTCCGACAGTGAACTCATGGTAAAACAGATAAAGGGAGAGTACCAGATCAAAAACGAGGGGCTAAAGCGCCTTTATTCCCAGGTGAGCCAGTTGATGAAAGAGTTCAGGAGTTTCAGCATAAATCACGTAAAGAGGGAATTCAACAAAAGAGCCGACGAACTCGCCAACGAAGGCATTGACATGGCCCTCGGCGAGGAAGAGGTAATTGACATTTGAGCAAAGGGATGTTATAATACTAATCCGGCAAAAAAGATGAGTAGGTCGGATGGTCGCGGGCTTGTGCCCGAGGAAAGTCCGAGCTCCACAGGGCAGGGTGCTGGGTAATACCCAGTGAGGGCGACCTCAAGGAAAGTGCAACAGAAATATACCGCCCGGCGAAAGCTTTTGCCGGGTAAGGGTGGAAAGGTGAGGTAAGAGCTCACCAGCGGTCAGGCGACTGGCCGGCTCTGTAAACCCCACCTGGAGCAAGACCAAATAGGAGAGCATATGCGGTGGCCCGCCGCGCTCTCGGGTGTGGTCGCTAGAGGTGTCAGGCAACTGGCACCCAAGATAGATGACCATCCTCGACAGAACTCGGCTTACAGACCTACTCATCCTTCAATAAAAATGAAAAACTCAAGGCTCTATGCCTTGAGTTTTTAAGTTTTAGTCATTCTTTTTTTCCGAAGAATCGCCGGAGGAGTTTTCACCGGAATCCTTCCGGACGTAATCGGTTATATGGAAGCCCGAACCCTTGAATACTATACCTACGTTGCGGCTGATCAGGCGCCTTACCGGATTTCCGCAGGTCGGGCATTTTTCAAACGGAGATTCGGTTATGGCTTGCTCCACTTCAAAATCGCCGCACTTTTCGCATCTGTATTGGTAAACTGGCATTGTATATAGCACCTCCTCTGTAGCAATTTTGAGACGAGTTACAAGAGATTATATACAACTGTTTTTTTTCTTTGTCAAGGGTGTTGAAAATGAATATCTGAAGGGAGAGGTACAGCGTTGGTAAGGCCGATGGTCCATCAGTTCGAGATATGGGGCACGAAAATGGTGCTCGATGTAAACAGCGGATCGGTGTTCGAAGTGGACGACCTGATGTACGATGTGCTGGGAATTTACGAAAAACTTTCGCCGGACGACATAGTCGCCCGATTAAGAGAAAAGTACGCCGAATCGGAAATAAGGGAGGCCATAGGAGAGATAGACCTTTTAAAATCCCAGGGCATTCTCTTTTCCGGTGCTGACCTTGATCAGGCCCTGGAATCCTTAAACCAGAAAAAATACGTAAAAGCTCTTTGCCTCAACGTCGCCCACGACTGCAACCTGCGCTGCAGGTATTGTTTCGCCTCAAAAGGGCATTACGACGGAACGCCGCAGTTGATGAGCGAAGAAGTGGGAAAAAAAGCCCTGGACTTTCTTCTGCAGAATTCAGGAGAACTGAAAAATCTGGAAATAGATTTTTTCGGCGGCGAACCTCTGATGGCCTTCGACACCATAAAGTCGGTGGTCTCCTACGGACGCAGTTTGGAAGAAAAGTACGGCAAGAAATTTCACTTCACCGTTACCACCAACTGCCTCTTGCTGGACGATGAGAAAATAGAATACCTCCACGAAAACATGGACAACATCGTGATGAGCTTGGACGGGAGAAAAGAGGTAAACGACAGGATGCGGGTTCGGGCCGACCGATCGGGGAGCTACGACGTAGTGGTTTCGAACATTAAAAAACTGATAGAACTCCGAAAAAAGGACGGGAAGAATTACTACGTAAGAGGTACCTTTACAAAGTACAACCTGGATTTTGCAAAAGACGTAGCCCACATGGCGGACCTCGGCTTTGCTGAGATTTCCGTAGAGCCGGTGGTTGGAAAAGAAGGGGATTTTCTGATCGATGAAGGGGATCTGGAGGCCATTTACCGCCAGTACGATGAAATCGCAAAGGAATACGTGGAGAGGAAAAAATCAGGGGAAAACCCCTTCAGATTCTACCATTTCAATATAGACCTGTACAAAGGTCCGTGTCTGCAGAAGAGGCTTTCGGCCTGCGGCGCCGGCAGAGAATACCTGGCGGTGACTCCCGAGGGAGATATATACCCCTGCCACCAGTTCATAGGCAAAAAAGAATTTCTCCTGGGCAACGTCTTTGAAAAGAACCTCGATGAGAAAGTGATAGATATACTAAAAAACACCCACATTCTCGCAAAACCCGAGTGCACTTCGTGCTGGGCCAAATTCTTCTGCAGCGGCGGCTGCAATGCCAACAATTATGAGGTGAATGGCGATCTAAATTCCCCCAATCGAATATCCTGCAGTTTGCAGAAAAAGAGGATCGAGTACGCCCTCTACCTCGCAGCAAAGTCCGATGAAAAATAAATCCAAAAAGCGACAATTTTCTATCAATATCAGTATTATCGTTTATCAGAAAATGGTGATTCGTGTAATAAGAGGGAAAAAATAGGAGCAAAAATATAACTTAAAGAAGAAAAGGCACAAAATCGGAAATTACGGTCGTTGATAATGCCAGCAAACTGTGATAAAATGACGCAGTAAACCTATGCAGAGGGGAAATCGTCATGGTAGCCGCATTAGCCAAACTCAACCAGGAGATTGTAAAGCTGAGGAGAGAGCTCAACGAAAAGCTGGAGAAAAAGAACCTTTTGGCCAAAGAAGTATATGCTCTGAGCTTGCAACTGGATAAGCTCATTTTGGACTATCAAAGAGCATCCATTAAGGCTGAATAGGTGTTTTTGTAAAATGCTGCTTTTAGCAGCATTTTTATTTTTTGACTTATTTTTTAAGGTTTTATATAATTGACACTAAGAATTGTTGTGCGAGGTGTGTCTTGTATGGACTTTTTTACGGTCGACGATGTGGAAAATTTGAGCCGAGCTGACATAAAGAAGATTTACTCCGAGCACGTAAATCCAGGCCTCGCTTCGATGATGGGGCTTTTGAATTTCGACAGGGTTTACGTAAAGGCGGAAGGATGCTATGTTTGGGACGCTGAAGGCAATAAGTACTTAGATTTTTTGGGAGCTTACGGCGCGCTGAACCTGGGCCACAATCCGCCCGAAGTGTGGGAAGCCATAAAAAAAGCAAGCCAAAGGCCCAACCTGCTTCAAGCCACGATTAATCCGTACGCTGCAGCTTTGGCCCACAATCTCTCTAAAATAGCGCCGGGAGATTTAAAACACTGCTTTTTCTGCAACAGCGGGGCCGAGGCCGTAGAAGGAGCCTTAAAGACGGCACGGGCAGCAACCCGAAAGCAAAGGATCATATCCTGCGAGGGCGCTTTTCACGGGAAGACGCTGGGAGCCCTATCGGCTACCGGGCGGGATAAGTACAAAATACCTTTTATGCCCCTGGTGCCGGAATTCGAGACCGTGCCCTTCGGAGACCTGGACGCGCTCGAAGCCAAATTAAAAGGTGGCAACGTGGCAGCCTTCATAGTGGAGCCCATTCAAGGGGAAGCGGGCATCATCATGCCTCCGAAAGGGTATTTGAAAGAGGCAAGGGAACTTTGCACGAAATACGGGGCTCTGCTCATAGTCGATGAGATCCAGACCGGTTTGGGCAGAACTGGTACCATGTTTGCCTGCGAGCAGGAAGGCGTGGCGCCGGATATAATGTGCGTTGCCAAATCCTTGGGCGGAGGAGTAATGCCTATAGGAGCGTTTATCACCACCGAGGAAGTTTGGAATAAAGCATATTCCGGCATGGAAAGATGCCTTCTGCACACTTCGACCTTCGGAGGAAACACTTTAGCGTGTGCCGCGGGCATTGCTTCCATCAATGCCATAAAAGAAAAGAAGCTGGATGAAAGGGCAGCCGAACTGGGGAACTATTTCTTAAATAGATTGAAAGATCTCAAGGCGAAATTCGGCATGATAAAGGAAGTGCGCGGCAGGGGGCTCATGATCGGGATCGAGTTCGAGCCCCCGGTAAAGGGCTTTATAAACAGGATAACCGGTGGAGTGATAAACAAGCTGTACGAGGAATTTACGGGAGCCTTAGTTGCCGGGGAACTTCTCAACAATCACAGGATAATCACCGCCTATACTTTAAACAATCCCAATGTCATAAGGCTGGAGCCGCCCCTCATAGTGACGAAGGAGGATATCGACCGGGTGATAGAAGGCCTGGAAGATATTTTCACAAGGTACAGGGGATTTATGGGCATGACCCTGAATGCCATAAAGTCGGCGGCGAACTCTCTCCTCTCTAAATAGCGGAAAAAACGAAAAAGGTAAGCAACCCGATCGGTTGCTTACCTTTTTTTGCGCAAAATAAAAATGGTCGGGACGGCGGGACTTGAACCCACGACCTTTCGGACCCGAACCGAACGCGCTACCAAACTGCGCTACGTCCCGACGAAGTTTATTATACTATAAACCCAGATATTTTTCAAACCTTTTTTTAATCAATTAACTGGCCGGGATATGGCATAAACTAAAAATAGGTGCTGAATTGCTGATGAATAAGAGGATTTTTTCAATAAAGGGAGAAATAAAAGGAAAGTGAGTTTAATTTTAGTGGAGGAGGTAGGAAGTTTGGACAGACTCTTTAAACGCAAGGCTTTGGACAACGGGATAAATCTTTACGTCTACTCTACCGATAAATTCAAGACCGTGACGGTATGCGCTTTTATACACCAGAATTTGGATGAGAGCACTGCGACGAAGACGGCGCTTCTTCCTTTTGTATTGAAGAGAGGAAGCCACCGGTTTCCCAGTTCAAGGCACATCAGCCTTTACCTGGAAGAACTCTACGGCGCCGATTTCGGAGCCGATATAATAAAAAAAGGTGAAAGGCAGATAATTCAATTTTTCATAGAGATGGCGAATCCCAAATACATCGGTTCCAACGATAAAATTTTCGATGAGGGCCTGGAGCTTTTTAGAGACGTCCTGTTAAACCCCTTGACCGAAGGGTCCGGCTTTAAGAAAGATTACGTGGAGCAGGAAAAAGATGTCCTCAAGAGGAACATCGAGGCCCTCTTCAACGACAAATTCAACTACGCCATAGAAAGATGCTTTCAGGAAATGTGCAAGGGGGAACCCTTTAGCGTCTACAAATACGGCAGCGTCTCGGATTTGTCGGGAATAAGCAGTGAAGAACTCTACGATTTTTATAAAATGGTACTGAAGACCCGGCCGGCGGACATCTTCGTTTTGGGAGAAGTAGATGAGGAGAGAATTTATGACAAGTTGAACCGACTTTTTTCCAACGAGCGCCGCGAAGAAAAAATTCCCGGCTCCGTTGTGGTAAAAGATGTGGAAAGGGAAAAATTCGTGGAGGAGAAGCAGGATGTAAATCAGGGGAAACTCTCCTTGGGTTTCAGGACCGGCGTAAAATACGGCGACGAAGATTATTATGCCCTGATGGTTTTAAACAGCGTTTTCGGTGGCGGACCCCATTCCAAACTCTTTCGAAATGTGAGGGAAAAAGAAAGCCTCGCGTACTATGCTTTTTCGCGATTGGAAAAGAGCAAAGGCTTGATGATGGCCAGCTGCGGCATCGATTTTGATAAAATGGAAAGGGCCGTAAAAATAGTCAGGGAACAACTGGACGATATAAAAGATGGGCGCATTTCCGACTACGAATTCGACAGTTCCAAAAAGGCCCTGGTGAATTCTTTAAAGGAAGCTGAGGACAGCCCGGCCATGATCATAAGCCTTTACTTAGACGGCATCATAAACGGCATCGAAGAGTCTATCCAGGAGATAATCGAAAAAGTATGGAATGTGACCAAAGAAGATGTGGCCAGGGTGGCCCAAAAGGTAAAGCTGGATACCGTATATTTTCTCAACAGAAAGTAGCAGGAGGTGAGGACTGTGAATTTCATGGGAGAAAACCTGTTGTTCAGACAGTTTGATAACGGGCTCAAAGCCTACGTTTTGCCGAAAAAAAATTTCAACAAGGTGTTCGCCGTTTATTCCACCAAATACGGTTCTATAGACAACGAATTCGTGGTGCCGACCACGGGCGAGAGGATTAAAGTGCCCGAAGGGATAGCCCACTTTCTGGAACACAAGATGTTCGACATGCCTTACGGAAACGTATTTGACAAATACGCCGAATATGGGGCTTCTTCCAATGCCTATACCAACTATACCAATACCACCTACCTCTTTTCCACGACTTCCTATTTTGAAGAGTGTCTAAAGCTCCTGCTGGAATTCGTAGAAACCCCCTACTTTACGAAAGAAAGTGTGGAAAAGGAAAAGGGCATCATAACCCAGGAACTCAGGATGTACGAAGATGAAGCCGAGTGGCAGGTAATCCTCAATCTCCTCAAAGCCATGTACCACCGGCACCCGGTGAGAGACGATATAGGGGGGACCGTGGAGTCGATCCAGAACATAGACGTGGACACCCTCTACAAGTGCTACGAGACCTTCTATCATCCGAGCAACATGGTGATTTTCGTTACCGGCCCCGTCGATGCCGACAGAGTTTTCGAGATCATCGAGGAGCGGGAAAACAAGAGGGGCAAGGTCTTTCAAGGCGAAATCCAGAGAATCTACCCGGAAGAAAGCCCCACGGTGAACAGATCCAGCGTGGAAGTGAAGATGGCGGTGACGCGGCCGCTCTTTGCGATGGGATTTAAAGATAACGACGTAGGCTTTGACGGTGTCGAGCTTCTCAAAAAAGAAGTCATCACGAACATGCTGCTGGAAATTATTTTCGGAAGGAGCACCAGGACTTACGAAAAGCTTTACGAAGAAGGGCTCATAGATGACCGGTTCAGTTTCGAATACGAAGGCCAAAAGGGATACGGTTTTTGCACTATCGGCGGAGAAACTAAAGATCCTGAAAAACTGAAAGAAAGGCTGATCGCCAGCATAAATGAGGCAAAAGAAAAGGGTCTGAAAGAAGAAGACTTCGAAAGGGTTCGGAAAAAATTCTTAGGGAATTACATCCAGGGATTTAATTCTCTGGAATTCATAGCCAGCGCCTTCGTGTCGTATCACCACCGGGATATCAATATCTTCGACTATCCCGAGGTGTTAAAAAATATCAGCTTTGATGAAGCAGAAAAGAGGCTTCACCAATTTTTCGATTTAGATCGTATGGCGGTGTCGACGGTTTATCCAAAATAATGTATAAAAATAGTACTTTTTGACGAGAAAAGTGAGGCAAAAGCCTCACTTATTTTATTTGTTTTTTTTGTCGCATGGGAGGATTTTAAAAGCATTCCGTAGAATAGTTAAAGTGGTATAAAGTGGAGGAAAGTGGAGGGAAAGTCCACCAAAGGGGAGCGCAGGGAAATGCTGATGGGGCAATTTCAGCATACGCTGGACCCGAAAGGAAGATTGATCATTCCTTCCAAGTTCCGGGAACAGTTGGGAGAAAGTTTCATTCTCACCAAGGGTTTAGACCGGTGTCTGTTTGTATATCCTAAGAGTGAGTGGAGTGCCCTGGAACAGAAACTAAAGGCGCTTCCCCTGACTAAGAAAGAAGCCAGGGCTTTTATAAGGTTCTTTTTTTCCGGCGCTGTGGAAGTGGAACTGGACAAACAGGGGAGGATTTTGATTCCCCCCATGCTGAGGGAGTACGCGCGGATAGAAAAGGATGTAGTGATAATAGGAGTTTCCAACCGGGCGGAGATATGGAGCGCCAAAGAATGGGAAGCTTACAGCAGGGAAGCGGAGGATTCTTACGAAGAGATAGCCGAAAACATGGTGGAACTGGGCATATAGGTGGTGCAAAATGGAATTCGTTCATAAACCGGTACTCCTGAGGGAGACCATAGAGCTGCTGGACCCGAAATTGGGCGGAATCTACGTGGATGCCACCCTGGGTGGGGGCGGCCACTTTTTGGAAATTTTAAAGAGAATAGGAGTCGAAGGAAAGGCCATAGGGATTGACCGGGACGAAGATGCGGTTAAAAATGCGAGAGAAAAATTTTCAGCTTTTCCTAATGTGGTGGTAGTCCACGATAATTTCAAAAATATCAAGGACATACTCCGCAATCTCGGTTTTGAGAAGGTGGACGGCGTCGTATTCGACCTGGGCGTGTCTTCGTATCAGCTGGACGAGAAAAACCGGGGTTTTTCTTATATGCAGGATGCCCCGCTGGACATGAGGATGGACCGGAGCCAGAAGTTCAGCGCAAGAGATGCGGTGAACCAGCTGGATAAAAAGGAACTGGCGAGAATAATAAGGGAATACGGCGAAGAGAGGTGGGCCGACCGAATCGCCGAGTTCATATGCGAAAGGAGAAAGATAAAGCCCATCGAAAGGACCGGGGAATTGGTAGACATCATAAAAGATGCCATTCCCGCCAGAGCCCGAAGGCAAGGGCCTCATCCGGCCAAGAGGACCTTTCAGGCTCTGAGGATTTTCGTAAACGATGAACTGGAGATTCTGTCCCAGAGCTTGAAGGACGCCGTTGAGGTCTTGAAACCGGGCGGCAGGATATGCGTCATTACGTTTCACTCGCTGGAAGACCGAATAGTAAAGCACACTTTAAAGGAACTTGCCCGGGGTTGCACCTGCCCCAAAGACGTTCCTGTGTGCACTTGCAATAGAAAAAAGGAAGTGAAGGTGCTCACCCCGAAACCCGTATTGCCGTCCGAGGAGGAGGTAAATATAAATCCGAGAGCGCGGAGCGCCAAATTGAGAGCGGCAGAGAAGCTGAGTTCTAATTAGCAAAGGGAGTGAATAAAGTGGTAGTAGCCCCGAAAACTTCTTATCGCTGGAAGCAGCAATACTTGCCCCGTCCGATGGAGCAGCCTGCGAGAAGGGCGAAGGCTTCTGTCCAGACAAAAGTTCGGTACATACTGAACGTCATTGCAGTGACCCTGGCGATATTGCTGCTTCTTGTAAGATACGCCTTTATCGTCGAGACCCAGTACAAAATTGAGAAATTAAAAGCTGAAGCAGCGAAGATTTCCAGCGAAAACGAAATCCTGAAAGTCAAGGTAGCGGATTTAAAGTCTACCGAAAGGATAGAGAAGATCGCAAAATCCATTTTAAAGATGCAGGAGCCCGATCAGGAACAGATAATATACCTTGAAAGATAAGCTACTTACAGGGGGATTTTCCATGGCCCGCGGCAGCAAGACAGTAAGGAAACGATTGGTTTTTCTGCTCTTATTTTGCTTCGCGCTGAACGTCGTCCTCGCGGTAAGGGTTTTTTATATTCAGTTTGTCCGCGGCGACGAGCTAAGGTCCAAGGCGATAGAACAGTGGACAAGGGATTCGCCGGTGGAACCGAAAAGAGGAACCATATACGACAGGAATATGAACCCGCTGGCCATAAGCGCCAGCGCCAAGTCGGTTATGGCAAGTCCCCCAGATATTGAGGACGTGGAAAGAACCGCCGCCTTGCTTTCGCCGATTTTGAATATAGACGAGGAAACGCTCGTTAAAACCCTCAAAGAAGCAAAAGAAAAGAAGAAGGGTTCCATTTTTATAAAGAGGAAAATCAGCGACGAAGAAGCGGAAGCCGTAAGAAAGCTCAATTTAAAGGGAATTTATTTTACCGACGAGAGCAAGAGGTTTTATCCCGAAAAAAATTTAGCATCCCACGTGCTGGGGTTTACCGGCATCGACAGCCAGGGGCTGGACGGAGTTGAACTGATTTACGACAAGTATTTAAAAGGGGTGCCGGGAAGGATAGTATCGGAAAAAGATGCTTTGAGCAGAGAACTTCCCTTTGGGCTGGAGAAATATATCCCTCCCGAAGAGGGATTGAACCTGGTGCTCACCATCGACAAGGTGATACAGCACATAGCCGAAAGGGAATTGGAAAAAGCTCTTGCAGAAAATGAGGCCAAGAAGGGAACAATAATAGTAATGGACCCAAAGACGGGGGAAATTTTGGCCCTGGCCAACAAGCCCGATTATGATCCCAACAATTACAAGGAATATTCTTCCCAAATATGGAGGAACAGCGCCGTATCAGATACCTACGAACCCGGTTCGACTTTTAAGATAGTGACGGCGGCAGCTGCCCTGGAAGAGGGTGTCGTCAGCCCCAACGATAGTTTTTACGATCCCGGTTACGTGGTGGTAGCGGGCGTCAGAATAGGCTGCTGGAGAGCTGGTGGCCACGGCAGCCAGACTTTTGCCCAGGTGATACAGAATTCCTGCAACCCGGGCTTTGTCGAGGTCGCCACCGAAATGGGAAAAGAAAAATTTATTAAGTACATAAAGGGTTTCGGCTTCGGAGAAACCACGGGTATTGACCTCCCTGGGGAAGCGAAAGGCATATTTAATCCTGACAAAGTGGGACCGGTGGAACTGGCCACCATTTCTTTCGGCCAGGGAATTTCGGTGACTCCGATCCAGATGATCACAGCTGTGGCGACGGTGGCCAACGACGGGAAGATGATGGCGCCACACCTGGCCAAGGCTCTGGTGGACGATGAAGGAAATGTAATTCAGGAATTCAAACCCAGGCTGGTAAGGCAGGTTATATCGGAAGATACGGCGAGGGAACTGAAGAGCCTTTTAGAAAGCGTAGTAGAAAACGGCACGGGCGGCAGAGCGAAGATCGAAGGATACAAAGTGGCCGGCAAAACCGGCACTGCCGAAAAATACGCCGACGGGAAGTACGTGGCTTCCTTCGTGGGCTTTGCGCCGGCCGACGATCCGCAGTTCGTGGTCCTGGTTATCATAGATGAGCCCTCGGCGGGAATATATTACGGAGGACAGATAGCCGCCCCCGTATTCCAGAAGGTGATGGCCGACATCTTAAAGTACAAGGGCGTAAAACCCGAAACTAGCGAAAGCGAATCGAAAGAGTCCGTGAAAGTGCCGGACGTCAGGAATCTGTACATCGAAGACGCCAAGCAGCTTCTCGCAAAGCACAAGCTGTCGGCTCGAGTGGAGGGCGAGGGACTGGTGGTCTACGACCAGGTGCCGGAGCCCGATTCGAAAGTGTCGGCGGGCTCCACCGTATTACTCAAAGTATCAGATGCAAAGACCGATAAAAATCCAGCCACCGTCCCGGATTTGACTGGCAGGACCATGAGGGAGGCAAGTGAAATCTTGAACGCCGTAGGGTTAAGAATTGATATAAAAGGCAGCGGCTTTGCCGTGAAGCAAAATCCCCCGGCCGGGGCTGAAGTGGAGATCGGCACCGTGGTACAGGTGTTTTTTGAACCGCCGGGAACGACGGGCAGCGGTGGAAAAAACTGATTTGCAAGGAAGGGAATGGGGCAATGAAAGCAACACTTCTACTGGAGAATTTAAGCGAGATTTTGAGCGTAAAAGGACCTAAGGACATCGATATAAAGAGCATAGCTTACGATTCGAGGAAGGTTGAAAAGGGAAGCCTTTTCGTTGCAATTCCGGGATTCAAATTGGATGGGCACGATTTTATAGGAGAGGCCATTGAAAAGGGTGCGGTGGCGGTAATAGGCGAAAAGGATGTGGATTTAAAGGACGATGTCCTCTACGTGAGGGTGAAGGACAGCAGGAAGGCGCTTTCGGAAGCGTCGTCGACCTTTTTCGGAAGGCCCTCGGAAAAAATGAAAGTAATAGGGGTCACCGGGACCAACGGCAAGACGACCACTACTTACCTCATAAAGGCCATCCTCGACGAGGCCGGTTTCCCCACCGGGGTCATCGGCACCGTGGGTATACGCATGAAAGACCGACTTTTGCCGTCGGAGCGCACCACCCCTGAATCCCTGGAATTAAACCGGATCTTTGCGGAAATGCAAAGGGAGGGAGTGGAGTACGTCTCTATGGAGGTTTCTTCCCACTCCCTCAAACTCCACCGGGTGGATAGCGTGAGGTTCGAAGTTGGAGTTTTCACCAATTTGACCCAGGACCACCTGGATTTCCACGAAAATTTTGAAGACTACTATTCTTCCAAGAAGAAATTGTTTTATCTTTCCAGGAAGGCGGCCATAAACGCCGACGATCCGAGCGGACGGCGCCTGTGCCGGGAACTGGATATACCCCTTTTGACTTACGGCATCGAAGAAAAGGCTGATGTGAAGGCCGAGAATGTGAAAATCGATTCGAACGGGGTAAGCTTTGATGTGGTCTACAATGGGGAGCGAAAGACGGTAGTTTACAGGGTCCCCGGCAGATTTAGCGTATACAACTCCCTTGCCGCCATTACGGCTGGGCTGCTGCTCGGCATAGACCTGGACACTATGGCGAAGGCGCTGGAAAAGGTGAAGGGGGTGCCAGGAAGGTTCGAGCCGGTGGACGAAGGACAGGATTTTACGGTCATAGTGGACTACGCCCATACCCCCGATGGCCTGGAGAACGTTTTAAATACCATAAAGTCCTTCGCTAAAGGCAAAATAATAACCGTGTTCGGGGCTGGCGGAGACAGGGACAGGACCAAGCGGCCCCTCATGGGAAAGGTCGTTGCCAGGTACTCGGACTACTTCATTATAACTTCCGACAACCCCAGGAGCGAAGATCCAGAAGCGATTATAAGGGACATCGAGGAAGGCCTGGATGAAACCAGCAAATACGAAAAAATAGTGGACCGGAGAGCAGCGATAGAGAGGGCCATAGAAATGGCCTCCGCAGGTGATGTGGTTTTGATAGCCGGGAAAGGGCACGAGAATTACCAGATAGTGAAGGACAAAGTCTTGCCCTTCGATGACAGGGAAGTGGCCAGGGAATTCCTGAGGGAGAAGGGGAGAATGCGGTGAAACCTATAAGTTACAGAAAAATTGCCGAAGCCGTTGGGGGCCGGATGGAGAAAGATATTGAGGGCGAGGTCACGGGAGTTTCCACCGATTCGAGGACTGTAAAACCGGGGGAACTCTTCATCCCGCTGGTGGGGGAGAAATTCGATGGCCACGATTTTATAAAAATGGCTCTCGAAAAGGGAGCGGGTGCCTCCCTCTGTGCGGAAGATAAGAAGCACAAAATTTCGGATATGGGATTTGAAAGGCCGATTATTTTTGTGAAAGATACTAAAGAAGCCCTGCTCAGGCTGGCCGGGTACTACCGCTCGCTATTTGACATCCCCTTTGTCGCCATTACCGGCAGCGTCGGAAAGACTTCCACCAAAGAAATGGTGGCAGCGGTCCTCGGAAAGAGGTATAAAGTGCTGAAAAACGAGGGAAATTTTAACAATGAGATCGGCCTGCCGCTCACGATTTTCCGGCTGGAGGACCAGGAAGTAGGGGTTGTGGAGATGGGGATGAGCGGTTTCGGGGAGATAAGGCGCCTTTCAACTCTGGCAAGGCCGAAGATAGGCGTGATAACCAATATCGGCATATCCCACATCGAAAAATTGGGGAGCAAGGAGAACATAGCAAGGGCCAAGCTGGAGATGGCCGAAGCGATGTCCGAAAGGGACCTACTCATTTTAAATGCCGACAGCCCCGAGCTCTACGCGAAAAAGGGAAAGCTCTCTCCCCGGACTTTGTTTTTCGGCATCGAAAAAGGGGACCTTAGGGCGGAGGACATTAAATCCCTGAGGCAGGACGGGATGGCCTTCAGGGTTAAAGGGGATGGAACGGATTTTCCGCTGGAAATTCCCTTTGTCGGCATCCATCAGGTGTACAATGCCTTGGCCGCCGTAGCAGTAGGGCTGGAATTCGGATTGGGCCCAAAAGAGATACAGGAAGGGCTGCTCGACGCAAGGCCGTGTAAGATGAGATTGGAATTTAAAAAATCGCCCAACGGCGCCACGGTAATCGATGATTCGTACAATGCCAGTCCCGATTCCATGAAAGCGGCCCTGAAGGTCCTGAGTGAACTCGGAGAGGGCAAGAAAAAAGCTGCAGTGCTCGGCGACATGCTGGAACTGGGAGATTACGCCCCTGAAGCCCACCGAGAGGTGGGTAAATGGACTGCCGCGGCGGCCGATGTCCTCGTCTTTATAGGAAACCACGCGGAAGATATGGCAAGAGGAGCCCGGGAAGCTGGGCTGAGCAGCGGTTCCATCCACACTTTTTCGAAAAAAGATGAAGCGCTGCGTTGCTTGGGAGAACTCCTGGGTGATTGTGATATAATTCTAGTTAAGGCATCGAGAGGTATGAAGATGGAGGAGATAGTTGATTTTTTAATTGGGAGGTCGTAACAGTGAAAACCCCTTTTCTTGCAGCAGCGACCGCATTTGCAATAGTGGCATTAGCCGGGATGGCGGTAATACCTATGTTGCAAATACTGAAATTTGGCCAAACGGTAAGATTCGACGGTCCTAAGAGGCACTTGAAAAAAATGGGAACCCCTACGATGGGCGGGATAATGATAATACCGGCCATAGCAATTTCCACCTTGCTTTTTTACCAGGGGAGCTCCTATGCGACGGCCGCCGTTTTATCCACCATCGGATTTGGCCTCGTGGGTTTTGTAGACGATTACATAAAGGTGGTCAGAAAAAGGCCTCTGGGGTTGAGGGCCAGTCAAAAGCTGCTTTTCCAGATCATACTTTCCATATTGCTCGCTTTATTTGGGTCGGGAGTGTTTCCCGGCACGACGTGGGTATTCTTTCCTTTTGTGCGCAAGGGCGTCGATTTGGGGCTGATCTACATCCCCTTTACCATTTTCGTAATACTCGGCACGGTGAACAGCGTCAATCTCACCGATGGATTGGACGGTTTGGTTTCGGGCATTTCAGCAATAGTGGGGTTCGCGTATACGGTAATTTATTTTTTTCTGGGTCTTCAGGACTTGGCTTTGTTCAGCGCAGCGCTCAGCGGTGCCTGTTTAGGGTTTTTGCTCTACAATCACTACCCAGCTAAAGTGTTCATGGGCGATACGGGTTCCCTGGGGATCGGCGGGGCCATTTCCGCCCTGGCCGTGCTGGGAGGTACCCAGTTTTATCTCGCGCTCATCGGTTTTATTTTTATAGTGGAGACTTTCTCAGTGATTCTGCAGGTGATTTATTTCCGGTTCACGGGGAAGAGGATATTTCGGATGAGTCCCCTGCACCATCATTTTGAACTCAGCGGGTGGAGCGAAGTAAAAGTGGTCCTGGTTTTCTGGACAGTTGCAGCTCTTTCCGCACTGGCCGGCATCGGTGCATTTTTGTCCACTGAGGTTTTCTGAAGGAAGGAGGGCATGTACTTATGGAATTAAGGGGCAAAAAAGTTCTGGTAGTAGGGCTTGCGAGGAGCGGTGTAGCGGCCGCCATCGAACTTTCGAATTTAGGGGCTAAGGTAATAGCCAATGACATAAGGCAAAAAGAAGAAATGAAAGATGCAGTGGAGAAACTTACCCCTGCAGGGGTTGAATTGTTTTTTGGGGGACATCCCCTGGAACTTCTGGACGGCATAGACCTTATCGTGATAAGCCCGGGTGTTCCCAGCGACATACCCCTCATCGAGGAAGCCAGGAAAAGGGGTATTCTGGTAATTAGCGAACTGGAACTCGGGTACTGGTACAATAAAGCTCCGATAATCGCGGTCACCGGGACCAACGGAAAGACGACCACCACGACGCTCATAGGTGAGATACTGAAAAACGACGGAAAGAATATATCGGTGGCCGGCAATATAGGGACGCCGCTGATACAGGAGGCCGACAAAAAGGGCCAGAAAGACTACGTGGTCGTGGAAGTCAGCAGCTTCCAGTTGGAAAATATCCTGTACTTCAAACCCAGGGTGAGCTTGATTCTCAACATTACCGAAGACCATCTCAACCGGCACAAGACTTTTGAAAATTACATCGAAGCTAAAGCGCGGATTTTGGAAAATCAGGATGAAAGGGATTTTTCAGTGCTCAATTACGACGACCTCGTGGTGGCCGGGCTTGCCAGGAGGGCTAGAAGCCGGGTTGTATTTTTCAGCAGGAAGAAAGAATTGGAGGAAGGCGTTTTCGTAAAAAACGGCGTCATAGTTATAAAAGAAGGTGGGGCTATTTATCCGATTCTGGAGGCCAAGGACCTCGGCATAAAAGGCGTCCACAACCTGGAGAACGCCCTGGCCGCGGTGGCGGCGGCTTGGATCGCCGGAGTGAATCTAAACAACCTGGCGGAGACCCTTAAAAGCTTCAAAGGGGTGGAGCACCGGCTGGAATACGTGGATACCGTTGACGGCGTGAAGTTTATCAACGACTCGAAGGGAACCAATCCCGATGCGGCCCTTAAGGCTCTGGAGGCCGTGGATGGTCCCATAATTTTGATAGCCGGCGGCTACGACAAAAAAGTGGACTTTAGACCTTTCGTCAGGGCTTTTTTTGGCAAAGTAAAAAAAGCGGTGCTGATTGGAGAAACGGCCGACCAGATAGAAAAGACTGCCAGGGAAGAAGGTTTTACCGAGGTGGAAAAAGCCTCCTCCATGGAGGAAGCGGTTAAGATAGCCAAAGAATCGGCGGATCCTGGCGATACGGTGCTGCTTTCTCCGGCTTGCGCCAGCTGGGATATGTTTTCGAATTTCGAAGAACGGGGAAAAGTCTTCAAAGAAGCGGTTCGCTCGTTAAAAGCATAAAAGGGGTGTAAATTGTGAGATACCGGAATGCCCCTGATTTCGTGATGATGTTTACCGTCCTGGTGCTCCTGTGTTTTGGAATAATAATGGTCTTCAGCTCCAGCAGCGTGTGGGCCTATTACGTTCACAAGGACAGCCTGTACTTTTTGAAGCGGCAACTCGTTGCGGCTTTTTTGGGCCTGGCAGCTATGGTGTATTTCATGAACTATGACTACTGGCGGATAAAAAAATATGAAAAAACCATTCTGCTCGTCATGTACGTCCTTCTCGTGGCGGTACTGATTCCGGGAATCGGCATGAAGATAAACGAGGCCCGGCGATGGATTGGAGTGGGTTCTTTTAGCGTGCAGCCTTCGGAAATTGCAAAGCTGGGCATGGTGGTGTACCTTTCCTGCACTCTTGAGCGAAAGCAGGACGATATAAAAAACTTTTTTAAAGGCATGGTCCCGGTACTGCTGGTAACCGCCCTCACCTGCGGACTGATCGTCATAGAACCGCATCTCAGTGCGGCTGTCCTCATAGGCATGCTTTCGATGGTCATGCTGTTTGTGGCTGGGGCCAGCATTCCCCAGATGCTTTTTCTTAGCCTGGCCGGGGTCATTTTAGTGGTGGCGCTCATTATTGCGGAACCGTACCGAATGGTAAGGCTGATGTCTTTCGTCAATCCCTGGGAAGATATCCGCGGCAAAGGATACAATATAGTTCAGTCGCTCTATGCCCTAGGAGCCGGCGGGCTTCTGGGAGTGGGGCTGGGGAAGAGCCGGCAGAAATTTTTTTACCTTCCCGAGCCTCAGACTGATTTTATTTTTGCTATAATAGGAGAGGAATTGGGCTTTTTGGGAGCGCTATTTGTCATCTTTATGTTTTCCTTATTCATATGGCGGGGATATAGAGCTGCCCTGCACGCTCCCGACCTGTTTGGGAAATTTATGGCTACAGGCATTACGAGCCTGATCGCCCTCCAATTTCTGATTCACATAGCGGTGGTAACGGCATCCATGCCGGTGACCGGGATGCCGCTGCCTTTTATAAGTTACGGAGGCTCTTCGCTTTCGATAACGCTGGCCGGAATTGGCATTTTGTTAAATATAACAAGACACCTGGAGGCAAAATGATATGCCTAAAAAAGTTATAATCGCAGGGGGCGGGACCGGCGGTCACATATACCCTGCGATCGCAATAGCTCAGAAGTTGAAGATGGAATTTCCGGATATAAAAATACTCTTTGTGGGCACCGACAGGGGGTTGGAAAAGGACCTGGTGCCAAAGGCCGGTTTTGAACTTAAAAAAATCAGAGCAAGGGGTTTTAAAAGAGCGCTGTCTTTGGAAAACTTCATTACCCTGAAAGAAGTGGTCTTGGGCGGAATGGAATCCCTGGCTTTGTTAAAGAGAGAAAAGCCGGACTTGGTCGTGGGGACCGGCGGTTATGTAGCAGGCCCGGTAGTTTTTTTTGCATCGCTTTTGAGAATTCCGACCTTCATCCACGAACAAAACGTGAAGCCCGGCGTTACCAACCAGATACTGTCCCGCTTTGTCGACAAAGTGGCGGTGAGCTTCCCGGATTCGGCAAAGTACTTTCCAAAGGGCAAGGTGGTCGTGACCGGCAATCCGGTAAGACATGAAATTGTAATGACCGAAAAATTGGAGGCCATGGAAAAACTCGGATTCGACCTTAAAAAACCCCTGGTACTGTCTTTCGGTGGGAGCCAGGGCGCTTTGAAGATCAACGAAGCGGTGCTGGAACTCATCGATTTGATAAAAGAGGATGAGACTTTTCAACTCCTTCATATCACCGGGCAAAAGAATTACGATGATTTTATCAGCAAGCTGGAAGTTAAAGGAATAAATCCCTCTCGCCTAGGACATATTAAAGTAAGACCTTATGTTTATGAAATGCACTATGCCATTGCTGCGGCAGACCTGGTGGTATCCAGGGCGGGCGCTATAACTATAGCTGAACTTACGGCGGCCGGAAAGCCGGCAATCCTGGTGCCTCTCCCCACGGCGGCGGGACAGCACCAGGATTATAACGCTGGTTTCATGGAAAAAAATGGGGCAGCAATAGTGATAAAAAATTGGGAACTTAACGGACAAAAGTTGTACGAGATGATCTGCCGCCTAATCTCCGATGAGAATCGGCTCGCCGAGATGTCAGCAGCAAGTCGCAAGCTGGGGAAGCCTGATGCTATAGACAGGATATGGAGAGAGATCAGAGCACTCGTGGACTAAAATTATCCAATAATAACCTGTTTCTATGACCTTGGAGCCTGTGGTAATATTGATATCGTGGTAGCACTTTGTAAGGTGTCGGAATAATATATAGTGTTCGCGATAAAGCGCATTTAGGATCGGAAGGAGAGACAGAACTTGTTGGGGAATTATAAACGCATTCATTTTATCGGCATCGGTGGCACGGGAATGAGCGGGATCGCAAAGATAGCTAGAGAATTGGGATACGAGGTATCCGGTTCGGACCTGAAATCCTCGGAAATCACCAGCAGGCTGAAAAAATTAGGGGCCACGGTTTTTTTGGGCCACAGCGCGGAAAATGTGAAGGGAGCGGATCTCGTGGTCGTGTCCTCCGCTATTCCCCATGACAATCCGGAGTACGTAGAGGCCTTAAAGGAGAACATACCCATTGTCCACAGGGCCGATGTGCTGAGCCGGCTCATGGACGCCAAGAAAGGAATAGCGGTGACTGGTGCCCACGGAAAGACCACCACGACTTCGATGATTTCGCTGGTGCTCGAAAGGAGCGGGCTCGATCCTACGGTCGTCATAGGAGGCGAACTGAACGACATAGGAGGCAACGCCACCCTCGGAAGAGGAGAATATCTGGTGGCTGAAGCCGACGAGAGCGACGGCTCTTTTCTCAAGCTCAGGCCCTACATTGCAGTGGTGACAAATATAGAAAACGACCATATGGACTACTACCAAGACATGGACACCATGAAGGAGGCCTACAAAACCTTTGTAAACGGCATTAAAAAAGGCGGTTTTGCCCTTCTGGGAACCGACAACGAAAATGTGAGGGACATACTGGGCGGCTTAAATGTGAGATGCTTTACTTACGGTATCAATTCGGCGGACTACTCGGCGAAAAACATACGGATAACGGGAGGGGGTTCCACCTTTGAAGTCCACTGGGAGGGCCATCCTTTGGCTGAAGTGGAACTCATCGTGCCCGGCATGCATAATATATATAATGCGACTGCGGCAGTGGCGGTAGCCCACCGATTGGGCCTTAAAATGGAGGAAGTGCGAGAGGCGTTAAAAGATTTCCGCGGGGCTAAGCGCCGGTTTCAGCTTATCGGGGAAGTGGAGGGCGTTAAAGTTATCGACGATTACGCTCACCACCCGACGGAGATCAGAGCCACCCTCAACGCTGCAAGGTCGCAGAATCCCAGGAAGATTTACGCCATATTCCAGCCGCACCGGTATACCAGGACTAAGATTTTAGCAGACCAATTTGGAACGGCCTTTGACGATGCCGATGAAGTGGTGATCACGGACATATACAGTGCGGGTGAAAGGCCGATAGAGGGGATTTCATCCCTTCTTATAGTGGATGCCCTAAAAGCTAGAGGGAAAAAGGTGACCTACATCCCCGATAAAAGGGAAATACCGGAATTCCTAATTCCGAGACTTTCGCCGGGAGACTACGTTTTAACCATAGGAGCGGGCGATATAAACCAGGTAGCTTACGAGATAGTGAAAAAATTAAAGTCTTAAGGCGTCTTCCCCGGTAAAAATACCGGAGGTGAATTTTTGGTGGGGGCTTATGTGATTGTGGGGGGATCAAAGCTTTCCGGCCGGCTTAAAGTCCAGGGCTCCAAAAACGCGAGCCTGCCCATCATGGCGGCCACTATACTGAACGGCAGCAAAAATCGCCTCCGAAATGTTCCGGATATTAAAGACGTCCATGTGATGTTAGAAATATTGAAGGTTCTAGGGGTCGAAATTTCGTTCTCCGAAAATGTGCTGGTGGCGGACTCCAGCAAGGTTCACAGCTGGGAAGTGCCCGATGATTTGATGAGAAAAATGAGGTCTTCTATCGTATTGATGGGGCCTCTGCTGGGGCGGTACAAAAAGGTCAAAGTTTCCTACCCGGGCGGCTGCGAAATAGGACCGAGGCCCATCGACCTTCATTTGAAGGGCCTTGCCGCATTGGGCGCGGAAATAACCGAGAGCCACGGTTTCATTTACGCCCAAGCGGAAAGGCTCAAAGGGGCCAATATACACCTGGATTTTCCGAGCGTTGGGGCCACGGAGAACCTGATGCTGGCGGCAGTGTTGGCCGAAGGCAGAACTATTATAAGAAATGCGGCCAAGGAGCCGGAGATAGTAGACCTTCAAAACTACCTGAACCAAATGGGATGCCAGGTAAAGGGGGCGGGAACCGATACTATTAAGATTGAAGGTTGTTCGGTAGAAGATTTGAAGCCCGTGGACGATTACACGGTAATTCCGGACCGGATCGCGGCAGGGACGTACCTGGTCGCCGCTGCTGCGACTCGGGGAGATATTGTCCTGGAAAACGTCATCATAGAGCACATCGAACCCGTGCTCGCCAAGCTCCGGGAGATGGGTTGCGATATCAAGGCTGTGGACGATAAGGTTATGCTC
>QGUT01000306.1 GCA_003242255.1 Bacillota bacterium | reverse complement strand
GTCCTTTTCGGGAAAGGCGTCCGATTCGGCCAGATCCGCGATGGATACTCCCTTTTCAATGGCCCCCAGCGCGTCGCCTTCCTGCACAATCTTTTCCACCGCCTGCCAGGTTAAATCCCTGGCCTCGTAAAACCACTGCCGGGCGAGTTCGGGCATATCGGCCAGGCCGATTTCGGAGAAGGCAGCCTCCTGGTCTATTTTTTCTATCCGGGGATATTCTATTTTAACGTCGAGCTCCGGCAGGCTCCTCTTAATGTCGAAGCTCCCGTGTAAGTCCGTTTTTATCTCCATATTTCCTCTTTTATATTCTATACCCAGCCTCCCGAAGGAAAAGTGGATGTCCAGGGTATAGATTTGCATCGATTATCATCCCCTAAAGTGCACGCCAGATTTTATCATTGTTTTCCGCACAAATCTGAGGTATTCGGGGCTTATTTAAAAGCCTTAAGACAAAAATCGGCCTTGAATTCAGGCCGGACAATAAAATCTTATTTAAGATAAAAAGTCCACTAAAGTGGGCTGGATTATCCTCGCCCCTACCGCAAGAGATGCTCTATAGACGTTTTCCTCCATCTTCAGGTCCATAATAACCTGAGCTATATCCACGTCTTCCGTTTTTGAAAGGAGCGCTGTGTAGTCGATCTGGTTGTTTTCCAACCTGGTCTTGGTGGCTTCCAGGCGGTTCACCCTGGCTCCCACCTGGGAACGGAATTTAAGCAATATGTTTATGGCATCATCTAAATCCGAAAGTTTCTCAGAAAGCGAAACCGGGTCGTTTCCCAACAGGTCTGCTTCTATGCCCTCCACTATTTCGAATATCTTCCCAAAAACCTCGTCACCGTAAAGAGCTACGTCCATGGTGTTAAACCTTCCCAGGTTGTAAGAAGTCCCCCGCTCGGTGGAAAGCTGTATGGTTACAGTGCCGTTGCCTTCCAAGGGGAAGTTCTTGAAGTTGAGCACGAAATTTAAAGACGGGTCCTCTATCTCATTGTTGTTCTCGTCCACACCGACTCCTTTTATAACCTGACCATCTTCATTTATCAGGACCCCTTGAGCTTTTGCTATAGTGTTTCCGCTTCCGTCCTTTATCTCAATATCCGCTGTCTTGCTGGCATCGTTGAAGTTCGAGATTACTATCGTATACACGCCTTCTCCGATGCCCTTGCCCAATCTTGCCGCATCCACCATCGAAGCTCTAAAGCCGGTCTTCTCTCCATCTTGTGCCCCTTTGTCGGACAGCACTTCCACTTTAGTAATATAAGCGAAGGCCTCGTTCGCCACTATCTTCCCGTTTTCATACGAGAAGGGCCGCACGTCGGTACCGTAACCGCCGAATATGTATTTGTTGTTGTACGAGGAGTTGGCCTCCTGTAAAATCTGTTCTTTTAACTGGGTAATCTCATCCAAAATGGCATTCCGGTCGCTTTCCGTTAAAGTTCCGTTGGAGCCGTAGACCACCAGCTCCCTGATCCTCTGCAGAATCCCGCGGGTTTTTTCCAG
>QGUT01000305.1 GCA_003242255.1 Bacillota bacterium | reverse complement strand
GTTATGCAGCCTTCTTTCGTAATTTTGTAGCCATTCCGGAGATGCTTCTTCAACTATCACCTTCCTTTCCACCGGTTTTGCCAGATACACCTTGGCCTTGTCATTTTCGTCAGCCACGACAAACGAAAATTCTACATTGGTCCCAACCCCCCACCTTCCTTCATTGTTCAAACAGAGGAGCGAAATAGCCCCAACTTTTTTGCCTTTATCCCGCATTTTATCCATAAAGCGATCCAGGGATTTTTGGGCGGCCTGCATCGGGTCCAGCCCTTCTTCCATGAGGCGGACGGCCTCGTAAGAAAGGCATCCCTTCATTATATCCTCGCCCAGGCCGGTGGCCACGGCACCGCCTACTTTACTATCAGCGTAAAGCCCAGCACCACATATAGGGGAATCTCCCACCCGTCCCCTTTTTTTCATAAAGAGTCCGCTGGTGGATGTCCCGGCACTTATGGAGCCGAATGCATCCAGGGCCACGATTCCTACCGTGTCGTGTCCGTCGTATGGTGATAAATTCTCTTCTTTGATTTTCTTCATCCTGATTTCCCACATTTTTTTGGCCCTTTCGGTCAGCATATTCCTTCTCTCAAACAAATTCTTATGGGCAAATTCCTCCGCCCCGCTTCCCACTAAAAATATGTTAAATCTTTCGAGGCTAAGTCTCCTTGCCACCGATATAGGATTTTTAATATCCTTTATGCCCGCCACTGCGCCAAAGGACAGAGTGTCTCCGTCCATGAAGGCCGCATCCAACTCCACTTCGCAGCATTCGTTTGGGAGCCCTCCATACCCCACCGATTTGTAAAGTGGAAAATCTTCCACCTCTTTAATAGCTATTTCCACGGCATCATGGGATTTCCCACCCTTTTCTAACAAAGTAGAGGCTTTTTGTATTCCTTCCAGACACATCCTCCAGGTCCCGATTATGGCCCACTTCAATTTCGCCCTTCCCCCTCTTTGGCCATTTTTTTATAAAGATTAATTATCTCCAAAACAAAAGGCTTTGCCAGCATGGCATTCATCAAATGATCCTGGGCATGAATTAGAAGAGTAGAATATTCCATTTTTTCCCCTCTGCTCTCTTTTACGATCAAATCAGTCTGAACTCTATGAGCTTCTGTCAAAAACCTGTCCGCCTCTTTCACTTTTGCTTCGGCCTTTTCAAAATCCCCTTCTCTTGCCAATTTCATCGCTTCAATGAGCAGCGAAAAAGAGTCGCCGGAAGCGGCTATTATTTTAAAAGCTATTTGTTCTACTGACTCCATCCCTCACCACTCCTAGCATGTATCTAAGTTTATTATAAATTTTCATTAAATTCCGTTTCAAATAAATATTTTCCTAATAAAAAGGAAAAGGCTTCGCTATTGCGAAGCACTGATATTATCCCCCAGGCAGTATTTGAGCAGATTTTCTTTAAACTCCACAAAACTGCTGCTCTTTATCAAGCGGTCTATCTTTATGGGATCATCCAGAACGGCTACCATCTGGTTAAAAAGACAATCCAT
>QGUT01000304.1 GCA_003242255.1 Bacillota bacterium | reverse complement strand
TAGTAGTGAGCCCCCTAATCCCCTGGAGCATCGCCGCGGTCTTTCCGCTGACCACAATTGGCGCTCCTAAAAGCAGTATAATCTACGCTGTATACTTATTCGCCCTGCCGCTGTGGAACCTCGCGGTATCCTATGTGGGTAGAGACCGGGCGAGATCAAGCTAAAAACAGCCTCGCGTAGCGAATGGGCCGCCTGCCTGGATACGAATCGCCGTTTTTTCTTTTAGCGAGTTCCTTGGCTATCCGGTTAAAAATTCGGTTATATGGGTTTCGATATTCGAGAATTATCGCGTCTCGGGTTCTGTTGTTCATCCCTTCATTGAAAAGAGGTTCAGTTACATTTTACAATGCGTGAACGAATTTCTTTATTGTATGTATTGATTAATGCAATGCTTTAACTTGATTTATTTAACTTTAAGATATTTAATGAATGAATTACAAGCTGGGATTACTAATCCAATCTTAAGCCGATTGTAAAAGGAAAGTTTATTTTTGAATGTGGATAAATTAGAAAAATTTAAAGAAAATGTAACAAAATAGAACTAAAGAACTAATCATGAAGGAAAATTAATTTTATGTAACGAATACTATATAAAAGATTTTATAAGGTTTTAAAAAAGGAGGTGTTGGACATGGAAACAATAGAGAGAGCACCGACTTTTGCAGAAATAGGAAGAAGAATTAAAGCATATAGAGAAAAGTTAGGATATACGCAAGAAGATCTTGCAAGAGTTTTGAAAGTATCCCGTCCAGTGGTGACGAAGATTGAAAATGGAAAGAAAGCTATAAATGCGCTTGAATTAAAAAAAATATCAGATATTTTAGGAATCAATGTAAATGATTTATTGAAACCCGTTAAGGAAGAAAGCATAGTAGCTTTTTTTAGAGAAGGTAAAGATGACGAACAATTTTATGAGGCTGTGAAAGAAATAGAAAATATATTCAACGCCATTATTGCACAAATAGAATTGAGGGAAAGAGAAAATGGTTAGAAAAAAATTTAATAGAGCAGAGCTTGAAGCTATTGGTATAGAAAGAGCTCGACAGATAAGAGAAAGATATAATTTAGGTATAGATCCTATAAATAATGTGTTCGATATAATCGAGCAAGAAGGAATAATATTATTAAGGTACCCTTCAAATCATCAACGTTTACATGCATTTTTTGGAAAAATAAAAAATCGTTATGTGGTTTATATTAATTCAAACGAACCACTAGGTCGTCAGAATTTCTCTGGAGCCCATGAATTATGTCACTACTTTTTTGATAGGAAAGAGATGGAAAATATTTTTCTGTGTGATCCAGGTAACTTATATGTTTCTGACGAGAGGGAAATTATTGCTGATGCTTTTGCTAGTGAGTTTTTAATGCCTAAAGAAGGTTTAGAGAGAGTATTTACAGCACTCTTTGGAAGGCCTAACAGAATTACAGCAAAACATGTGATAATTATGCAAAATAAATTTAGAGTAAGTTATGCAGCGATGTTATATGCTTTATATAAAGCAGGTATAATAA
>QGUT01000303.1 GCA_003242255.1 Bacillota bacterium | reverse complement strand
CTTCGTAGTAGATCCGAGGAAAGAAAAGATAGCCGTTTCAGAGGCTAGGAAGTTAAACATCCCAATCATAGCAATAGTAGATACTAACTGCGATCCTGACGAAATAGATTACGTAATTCCTGGCAACGACGACGCCATTAGAGCTGTTAAATTGATCACCGAAAAGATCGCCGATGCCGTGCTCGAAGGCAAGCAAGGAGTTCAAATGACAGCTGAGGCATAATCTTAAGAGGTAAGGGGGATTTTTTCCATCCCTTACCTTTAATAATCTTTCGGGAGGTTTTGATATGATAAGTTCAGAACAAGTGAAAGAATTAAGGGAACGCACGGGTGCCGGAATAATGGATTGCAAAAAGGCTTTGATGGAAGCCGGCGGAGATATGGAAAAGGCAATAGTCATATTGAGGGAGAAGGGCCTAGCTAAGGCTGCAAAAAAAGTGGGCCGTGTGGCAGCCGAAGGAATTATCGATGCGTACATACACGGAGGCGGCAGAATAGGCGTATTGGTGGAGGTCAACTGCGAAACCGATTTTGTGGCGAGAAACGAAGAATTCAGGAATCTGGTCAAGGACCTTGCTATGCAGATCGCCGCAGCGAATCCCAAGTATGTTTCTAGGAACGACGTTCCGCAGGAAGTTTTGGAAAAAGAAAGAGAAATCCTCAGAGCCCAGGCTATAAATGAGGGCAAACCTGCCCACATAGTAGACAAAATAGTCGAAGGCAGGCTGGAGAAATTCTTCGAAGAAAACTGCCTTTTAGAGCAGCCTTTTATAAAAGATCCGGATAAGAAAGTATCCGAATTGATAATGGAAAAAATTGCTTTGTTAGGTGAGAATATCACCGTCACCCGTTTTGCCCGTTTCGAAAGAGGAGAAACTGCGCCAAAAACCGTTGAGGATTAGATCTAAAAAAGAGACACTATCAGTGTCTCTTTTTTAGAAAGTTTACAAAAAGAGAGGGTTAGCAGATGCAAAAACCAAAGTATAAACGGGTAGTTCTTAAAATCAGTGGCGAAGCTCTAGCCGGCAAAAAAGGATTTGGCGTAGACCAGAACGTCATCAATTCCATAGCCGACCAGATAAAAAAGGTAAGGGAATACGGCATCGATGTAGCCATCGTAGTCGGCGGGGGCAATATATGGCGCGGGCGCGATTATCCCGATATGGACCGGGCTACTGCCGACTACATGGGAATGCTGGCAACCGTTATAAACGCCCTGGCCCTGCAGGATGCGTTGGAAAAGAGGAATATCGAAACGCGCGTTCAGACAGCTATTGAGATGAAAGAAATAGCTGAACCGTACATACGCCGTCGGGCCATAAGGCACCTGGAAAAAGGCCGCGTGGTAATTTTTGCAGCGGGCACCGGAAATCCCTTCTTTTCCACCGATACCGCTGCCGCGTTGAGAGCTGCCGAGATCGAGGCCGATGTCATTTTGCTTGCTAAAAAAGTCGACGGTGTATACGATTCGGATCCGATGAAAAATCCTAACGCTCAAAAGTTCGACAGCCTGGAATATATTGAAATA
>QGUT01000302.1 GCA_003242255.1 Bacillota bacterium | reverse complement strand
ACTAGACCGTCGGCGCCTTCAGAAGTTTATAAAAGGTCGGAGAATAGGCGTATCCTCCCCTGTCCAAAATCGAGTAGGCTGCCACGAACTCCGACGCCTTTTCGCCTTCAGCCGGGTAGTAAAGAGAAAGCAAAAGGTGCTTTTCGGAACAAGAAGAATTGTAATTTTCGCCTTCTTCCTCGAAACGGGGCTCAAAAATTCCGAAACCGTAGGTCCTTTCCCCGCCGAGGCCCTCATCGCCCAAAAGCCTTATTGCAGCTTTCACTTTTTTATCCTCCGACTCATCGTACACATCCAGGTAAAACCAGAGGCCGCTTCCCTCCCTGAAACGGCAGCCGCTTACGTAGTAAATGCCCGTCCCGAAATTCACCCGGTCGATGTTGACCCGGGGCCTTTCTATTATCGTGTAAGGAGTGTCGGTGCCCTTTTTGAGCAGTATACTGCCTTTTGCTGAGTAACTGGACGAAGTATCTTCCGAAAGTGCCGCTTTTCCTAAAAACACCAGAGGTATGAAGCGGATTTTTTTGGCTGCCTTTATATCGCCGGTGACTTCCGTCAGGTCCATATCGAGGGGCTTGGGGACGTAGAACTCTCCGTCCGCATATAGGAAGGCCGATGAAATTTTAAAAGGGGGACTATGCCGGAACTTTTCGAGTAGATTTTCGGTGTCTTCGCTCCCGTAAAGCAGGTAGTAGCAGTTTACGATACCGCCGAATATGGTGTCTGAATGGGCGATGACATCGGTCTGATTGTAGGTCTTTTCCTTAAATCCGAAGTGGACCGGCCCTTCGAACCGTAACTTCACCCTGTATCTCTTTGGAAAGTCTGCCATGGCTCTATCCCTGCCTCATTTTTTCCACGACTTCCGCCAGAGTGCTGCCCTGGGCCAATATTTCTTCATTTTCGCATTCCTCGTAGAATTGAACGCTCCGGAACCTTATCGTTACGTTTTCGAAGGCTACGCGCCCGTATCCGCGGGTGCCCTGGCCTCCCAGATAGTCGTCCTCCAGCAGCATCATGGCCTTCAGCAATTTTTTCAGGTACATATCCCCTTCGTCATTAAAAACGGTCAGAACCATTTCTGAGCAGAACCTGGCCCCAGCCGGAACCCTTTCGGTCTGACGGGGATTGGCGGCGGAAGTGATTCTGTCCAGGTTGTTTTCGAATTTTACTTCCGTCCAATCCAATTCCATGTTCTCCTTCATCTCTTCCGTAATGCTCTCGTCTATCAGATACGCATCCCGGACTATCAAGCGGGTGGGATTTACAGCATCGGTAAAGTCCTTTAAAATATATCTATCAACTGCTCTCTCGTCGACTACCTTATGTTTGCCATGATTCCTTCCAAAGATGTTGCAGACAGGACAATCTTCTTTTTTGCACATGTGCATTATCGTGTTATTGGAAGGCCTCTCCTTGCTGTACACCACGTAAATCAGACCTTTGTCGGGACTTACAAGCCCTTCGGCATACTCCAGTAAAGCCCGCATCTTGCCTTTTAAAGAACTGCCGGGTATGTAGGGTTTGCCGAAAGCGTCCT
>QGUT01000301.1 GCA_003242255.1 Bacillota bacterium | reverse complement strand
CCAGGGATTTAACCTGGCAGGCGGTGGAAAGGATTGTGCAGGAAGGCGACGCGCTGGGGGCCATTGAAAAGGGAGTATCCATCGCGGATTTGGCCGAATCGGACGCCTTTCCCGAAAAGGACTTCAACGTGGACTTCATTCCCAAAACCCCGCCAGAAATATATTTCAGTGAGGGTAGAGTAGATATAAGTCTGAGGGAAGGCCACGTAGAAGTAAGCACAAACCCCTTTCCGGTGGATGTGTCCTATGAATATGCTATAGTGAGGCCCTATTTGGAACAGCCCCCTTATATAAAAATTAAAGCTGTAAAAGTAGGAGAGTATATGGACATTAGAATTTAATTTTTATGATTCTATGAAATGATAAGTATATAGGATGATAGGTTTTTTATGCTTTCAGGAAACTCGCGGTTTTTTGGTTTACTTTCGAGCTTGCGTGAAAGCTTGTCAATAATTGCCTTGAATAGGGAAAAGAATCAAAAAACCCGAGAAGTGCAATAAAAAAGTTTAAAAGCCTGGTAATATCCGACGAAGAAGAATGGATTGAAATGCTGGTCGACAGGAACAAAAACTCTCACAAGCTATATATAGATTTGTTCCGTGAATTAAAATTAAATCCGGAGGAAAAACAATGAAAATAAAAACGAAATTTTTCGGCGAAATAGAAGTGGAGGAAAAAAAGATAATACGCTTCCCTAATGGCATAATAGGCTTTGAGGACTTAAAAACGTTCGTCCTTATAGACCACCCGGGAAGCGATGTCATAAAGTGGCTCCAGTCGGCCAATGAAAGGGACTTTGCAATTCCCGTGCTAGACCCCACAAGCTTTTTCCCGAACTACTCCCCCGCATTAGGCGAAAGCGACTTGAAAAGCCTAAAGCTTTCATCCCTCGAAGATGCCGTGGTGCTCACCGTCCTTACCGTACCGAAGAACCCGGAAAACTCGACGGTAAACCTTAAAGCCCCCATCGTTCTAAACCCCATCGAGCGCCTTGGAGCCCAGCTCATCGCCGAAAACTCCGAATACCTAGTGAAGCACCCGGTAAGTCTCTTTGCAAAATCCGAAAAGGAGCGCTGAAAATGCTGGTTCTCTCAAGAAAAAAAGGCGAAAAACTCCTCGTAGGTGAGGAGGTAGAAATTATAGTACTGGAAATCGCAGGGGACAGGGTAAAGCTAGGGATAAGCGCACCAAAGGGCCTTAAAATCCTGAGATCCGAGCTTTTGGACGAGATAAGAGGCGCAAATCTCCAAGCTTTTGATTTTTCGATGGTGGCTTTTGAGGAGATTGAAAGGAGAAAGCGGGGGTAGGGGTTATCTCTAATATGAATCTATGAAAACTTTTCCCACATTCTAAATCAGAAAACTGCATAATTGAGCTGTACTCAATATTTGAATCAAGCAAGAGGTGAGCATATTGGCGGAAAGATCGCTAATTGAAGCGTTGAAACGGTTGAAAGCGGAAAATAACACTAAAAATTTGCGGGAATTAGCTTTATTAAATGCCGAAGTTGGCAATTTTGAAGTTTCTAAATTATACTTGGAAAGG
>QGUT01000114.1 GCA_003242255.1 Bacillota bacterium | reverse complement strand
ATTAAAAATGGAAAAAAAGCAAAAATGAAATCCAAAAAGATATGCTCCCCTTCCTGGAAAGGGGAGCATATCTTTTTGCCTTTACGGAGCGGGGCTAAAACTTACCCTTTTCATGATCATTTTGGCAAAGGTCGTATATATAGGAATGTTAAAAGACTGGGTGATGAGAGCAGAAACTACCTTGTAAGTAAAAGGAATGCCGAATAATTTGTAAAGGAAATAGGGCACCAGCAGCACCGAAGTGATCAGCTGCCCTAAAGCTATGGCGATAAAGAGCTGCCAGAAATTCGGCGTTTCGGTTCTAAAAAGTTTTATCACAAGGCCGGGAATCACCCCGGTCAGTGCCGCTGTCATCGTAAAATGCGGCATGTACGCCCCCATCGGGTTTATCCAGTACCCTATTATGTCCCCCATAGCTCCTACCAGCCCCCCGGCTGCCGGTCCCATGGCAATGCCGGCCAGGATCACCGGAAATCCTCCAAAGCCTATTCGGGTCGCTTCCACATTGCCTATTGCTATCCGGATGCTGGCGATTCTGGTGAGAACTATGTTGAGCACCACCAGCATTGCCATATATGCCATCTTTCTCGTAGTTATTTTCATTACATTCAATTCCTCCCAAAACGTTCTTTCCCAATCCGCCATTTCAAAAAACCTTAAAAAAAAGCTACTACCGCAATCGGTCCTGGGCCTGCTTCACCTCCCGAACTCAATGCTCCTTGGCAGGTCCTATGATTCCTTTCCTGTATGCATTTAAGTACTTCCTGCAGAACCTATCTTTCCCCGAAATTGCCTCCGCCGCATACAGGGCCGTCATCATGTCCCTGTTGGTAGGATCCATGATGGCCGAATCCATTCCTGCGAACACGGCTACGGTTAGAAATACCTGGTTTAAAGCCTTCCTGTAAGGAAGCCCGAAGGACACGTTGCTGAGACCCGACGTAATCTTTACGTTCGGGAACATTTTCTTTATGCCTTCCAGGGCCTCTACGAATTTGCGGACCGCATCATTGTCGGTAGCCAGCGCAATCACAAGGGGATCTATGTGTATTCTATCGGGGCTTATGCCGTACTTGTCCGCCTTTTCCACCAAAATCTTAGCTATGCTTATGCGCTTTTCCACATCGCTCGGAATGCCGTCGTTGTCGCAGGTAAGTCCTATGACCTGCCATTCAGTCCCCTGAATAAGGGGGTACAGGATTTCACACTTGTTCTTCTCTTCGGAAACCGAGTTGATTATACCCGGCTTTCGCGCGTACTTGAAAACCTTTTCGATGGTCCTGGGATTAGGACTGTCGATACAGAGGGGCTTGTCCACGGCGTCCTGCACTATTTCCATCAACCATTTCAAAGTCTCCTCTTCTACCTCCGGAGCAGTTCCCGCACAAACGTCTATATAGTCCGCTCCGGCTTCGGCCTGCTTTACGGCAAGCTCCCGAATAAAGGCTTCGTCCTTTTCTTCTATGGCCTTCCTCACGCTAGGAATGGTACCGTTGATCTTTTCCCCAATTATAATCAATTTTAGTTTCCCCCTTCTAACTTTGTATATACATGTATTTTTTCCGTACTTTAGTACTAGATTAGCATATTTTTAATTTTTTGTCAATGTGGTCATTTTTAAAATGTTGCGTAAATAAAAAAGAATAATTTCACTTTTCCTCGTCGTTTATACTCTTCTCACCCACCAAATTGGCCGAAAAGTACGATTTGGCATAAAGCTTACAGTAATCCCCTCTGTAATAAGTTATTCCAAGCCCTATAGGCCTTTCCTCCCTGTCGTAGAGCTTTTGCTCCACCACCATCAGCGGCAGGTCGTTGTATATGTTGAGATATTTTCTAATTTCTTCGTCGGGCATCTGGGTGTATATTACCAGCTCCTTTTTTATCCCAAAAAGGGACATCTTCTTCGCGACCATCTCCGGAAAAGTGGCGTACTGAATTTCTTTTTCCACAATGGGCATTCCCTTGCAATACGGCAGGTACTTTACGTCGTAGGCTACCGGTTCTCCGTCGGTAAAAAACAGCCTACGGATCAAAATTATCTTTTTATTTTTGGTGACCTGCAGGCTATTTATCAACCTCTGGTTGGGAAGCGTTATGCTCACTTCCAGGAGCTTCGCCTTATCGACGCTGTTGATTAAATTTTTCATCTCATTGTAGTAAAGGGTGTAAGTGTTGTGGTCCGGTTCCTTTACAAAACAGCCTTTTCCCGGAATGGAGTAAATGTAGCCTTCGCTGGCGAGCAAAGCCAGTCCTCGCCTTACCGTCATACGGCTTGCTTTGTACGCCTTGCACAGAGTGTTTTCTGAATAAATGGGATCGCCGGGCTTTAGCTCGCCGCTATTTATTTTTTCCTTAATGTCATGGGCAATTTTCAAGTATATTGGCAGTCGCATCTTACGCATCACCCGCCGCATTCTGATTTTATAAATTCACTGCAAATCTTTACTCCTTCCGAGGCATCGTTGGCAAAACTGTCAGCTCCGATGTATTCGCACAGTTCCTCGGTGATGTAACTTCCCCCCACGATAATTTTGACGCTGTCTCTCAACCGGGCCCGCTTCAGGGCTTCAACCACATCCTTCATCGATTCTACCGCAGTCGTCAGCACTCCGCTCAAGCCCACGATATCGGGCTTGTGCTTAATTACACTTTTTACGAAGGCATCTTCCGGCACGTCCACTCCCAGATCTATGACTTCAAAGCCGTTCACTTCCATAAGGCCCTTAAAGATTTCCTTGCCGATGTCGTGAAGATCCCCCTTTACCGTTCCCACCACTACTTTACCTTTTATCTCGCCATCCTTCCTTTGGAACTGAGCCTTTATCTCTTCCAGTTCAAGAACTTCCTTGAAAATGAGGCCGGCCATTATGAGATCAGCGATAAAGTATTTCCGCTCTTCGTACAGCTTCCCTACCCTTTTCACGCCTTCATTAATGAGATTCAACAGAAAGAGGGGGTCCATCCCCGATTTCAGGGCCTTGTTCGCCAGCTTTATAACCCTTTCCTCATCCAGCTCCTCTACTGACTTTATTATCTGATCACTAAGAGTTGTGACATTCTTCATAAAATCCCTCCACCAAAGTGATCTCCCGCCCTTACGCTTTCATCAATCTCTCACAACAGGAGAAATATAGAATAATTGAACATCTCGTCGTCGAGCCGCTTGAGCCTCCATTCTGCTAGACCCGTAAGTTCCGGATAAGCTTTTGCGAAATACTTGCTCTCAAAATCCCTATATTCCGGCACTTTATAGTCTTCCTTTTTGAAAATCATCCCCGATACTTCTCCCGGATTAGTATAAACGGCGTAATCTCGGACGGTCTCCGTCACAGCGCATAGGTTCTCCAGCTTAATGTCGGTAAGTAAGAGCGGATTCTTGTCAAAGTTAAATATATACTTTCCTCCCGGGGCCAGGATGTCGATGTACCTTTTTGCTTCCTCAGCACATTCTTCTTTGGTCTTGGTCTTCAAATTCATGATCGGGAAAAATCCGGTAATTACGTGTTTTTTGCCCAATTTTCTCTTAACCAGTTTCGGATTTCCGTATTCGAACCACAAAGTGGTGTCCGTGGGGAGCTCGTAAAGATAATCCAGGTACCGCGTCCAGTCGTGCTGGCAAAATAGAGTGCATCGAATTCCCATAGAAGCGTATTCATCGAGCATCCTCTTGAAGGTGGGCCAGTAAAGTTTAGCAAAGTCTTCTTCCCTCAAAAAGGGCGGCATGTGAAGGGGCAGAAAAACCTGGGAGTACTTGGTTATTTTTGAAGGGAGCCCCTTTTTTAATACCAGGGGGTACAGGGCTTCGCAGGCTGCCGCCACTTTATCCGGCATCCTCCTTATATCCCTGCTGATCCCCTTTAACCCCCTCAACTGATCCGCTAAAAAATCAAAAGGGGTCTCGGTAAAACCGGAGTTTTCCGAAAACAAATCCTCCGGATAGTAGCCGTACTTGTCGATCATCTTTTTCCTTATGTGGTTCGATGCCGCAAAGTCCTCTTTATAAGCCAGGAAGCTCTTGGCGAAATCCAGGCAAAACCTTATGGGTTCTTCCGGGTCGAGGGCTTTATAGAGCCTCGGCAGGATTCTTTCTACAATGCAGTCATAGGGGTTTTCTATGAGGTAATCGTAGTCCTCCGAATCCATCCCAGCGACTTCCGCATGCTGAATGTATCCGTTGGAGGCCATCTTAAAGGACCGGGATTTCAGGAGCTGGTAAAAAGAAGGGTATCGAAAGGATCCCATATAAACGCATACATCGGAGTAGACCCGTTGGCACATGCTATCGACTGCCTCTTCTATGGTCGAAGGATCCCACTGAGCCTCCTTAAGGTCCAGGCCCCCGAACTGGGCTATGACTTCGAAGGGAAGACTGACATTCACCGGAACCCTTTTCGGCACCCTGTCCTCGTATATGGCGTGGTATACCTCTATCCTCTCCCGCTGCAACGCCCTGGCATCTTCCATCGGCCGCACCCGCCTTGCTATATTTCAAAAATTCACTTTTATTATACAGCTTTTAGATCTTTTAGAAAACACTTGATTTTGAGGATGATTTATTTCATAATAATTTTAAAAAGCGAAAGCGGGGATAACATGCGAAATATATTTATTGCCTGCCGAATGCTGGAAGACGAAATGAAGCGCATAATGGATGAAAACAATATCGACGTTCCGATAATCTGGCTGGATGAGGGATACCATTCCACACCCGATCGCTTGAGGGAAAAGCTGCAGGAAATCATATCCGGCCTGGAAGAAGTCGACAATATAATCCTGGTCTACGGTTACTGCGGCAATGCCCTTCTTGGCCTTCAGGCGACCACCGGCAATTTGATTTTCCCGAAAGTGGACGACTGCATCGCCATGCTGTTAAAATCGGAGCGGCTCAAAGGCGCCTACTACTTGACGAAGCGCTGGATAGAAAGCCCCTCGAGCATTTTTAATGAATATAAAATCGTTTTAGAGCGTTACGGCGAAAATAAAGTCAAAAAGCTGTACCGCATGATGCTCAAAAACTACTCAAAATTCCGGCTCCTCGAAACCGGCACTTACGATGTGGAAAAGTACGCGGCGGAAATTCGGGATTTTGCCGAAAAAATGGGCCTGGACGTAGACAAGGAGGAAGGAGACTTGAGTTTTTTAAAGAAGATCTTTACCGGGCCCTACGATGAGGGCGATTTCGCGATAATAAAAAAGGGAGAAAGGGTGGACCTCTCCCATATCATAAACTTGAATGAAAGAAAAGCAATCAATTTTTAAGTATGTCCTTTTTGTAATAAAGCCCGATGTTGCTTCCTACATTCCCGAGCTTTTGTCTTAGGGCTTTTACCTTTTCCAGGTCGTACCCCAGTAAATCGGATATCTCCTCATCTTTTAATCCTAAAGATACGGCATCGAGAAATAAATAAGGG
>QGUT01000113.1 GCA_003242255.1 Bacillota bacterium | reverse complement strand
TTGCTGCAGGTGGTCTTGTTGTCTAAAAAATCTATGGTTAAACAGCAAAAAACAGCCTAAATTCAACGAAAAACTAAGATTTTAAGAGTTTTATTTAGCTAATCAAAAAATATTGAGATAGGGGGGTAGATTCGATCACCATGGAATTAAAAGACAGGATAGCACGATTCCTGGACAGTATAAGAGACGAAGTCTTTGAAGTGGCCGACGAGATATACAACAATCCGGAGTTGGGGAATCAGGAGTTTAAAGCCTCTGGACTTTTAAAAGATAAAATAGCGAAATATGGTTTTCAGGTAGATGAAGTAGAGGGATTGCCAACAGCTTTTGTGGCAAGGAAAAAGGGGGTAAGGCCCGGCTGCCGGGTGGCCTTTCTCGCCGAATACGATGCGCTCCCCGAAATAGGTCATGCCTGCGGCCACAATTTGATAGCAGCAGCCAGTTTCGGAGCTGCCGCTGCTCTGGGTTCCTTAGGGGAAGAACTTCCCGGCGAAGTGCTTTTTATAGGTTGCCCTGCCGAGGAAACCAACGGGGCGAAAGTAATACTGGTGGAAAAGGGCATTTTTGATCAGGTCGACGCGGCGATGATGGTACATCCCGGCAACCGGACTTCGGTATATTCTACATCCCTGGCCATGGAGGCCCTCGAATTTAGATACGAAGGAAAAGCCGCCCATGCTGCGGCGACTCCTCATCTGGGGATAAACGCCCTGGATGCGGTCATTCTCCTTTTTAACGGGATAAATGCTTTACGGCAGCAGCTCAGACCCGATGCCAGAATTCACGGCATAATTACGGAAGGAGGTAAGGCTCCCAACATAATTCCGGACAGGGCAGTGGCTCGCTTTTACATAAGGGCGAAGGATAAAAAATACATGCTGGAAGTGAAGGAGAAGGTAATAGCCTGTGCGAAGGGGGCTGAACTGGCGACGGGGGCAAAGCTTTCTTACAGCAATTTCGAATTGGGTTTCGACAACCTGGTGACAAACCGCACCATGGCTAATGCATTCAGGGCAAACCTGGAGAAGCTAGGATGCGTTGATATTGTCGAAGAGGAAGAGGGAGTAGGCTCCACGGACATGGGAAATGTGAGCCAGGTGGTCCCGGCGATTCATCCTCATATCGCCATAACTGAAGGAAACGTTCCCGGCCATTCCATCGAATTTTTGAAAGCGGCGGGCTCCGAAAGGGGAAAGCAGGCTGCACTCTTGGCAGCCAAAGCCTTGGCTTTTACCGGGCTGGATTTGATGACCGACGAAGAGTTGATGGGAAAAGTAAAAGATGAGTTTGAAAAAACAGTAAAACAAGCCTGAGGGGGGGTTATTTATGCAGGGGGGCAGGAGGAAAAAATTCAGCATACCGCATACTTTTACCATATTGTTCTCGTTGATAGTCATTGCAGCAATTGCCACCTGGATTATTCCAGCAGGTCAGTACGACAGGGTGGAGAACCCCAATACTCATAAGATGACGGTTGTTCCCGATTCGTTTAAATACGTGGAACCCTCGCCGGTAGGATTCTTCGATACCTTTGTGGCCGTTCAGAAGGGCATGGTGGACGCAGCGTCGATAATATTTTTTATATTTATAATTTACGGATCAATTTACGTCGTTATAAAAACAGGGGCCCTGGACGCCGCCATTTATTTCCTCATAAATCGATTCAGGGGAAAGGAACAGTTTGTGATTCCCATTACGATGTTTGCTTTCGGGCTGGGCGGAGCTGTCTTCGGAATGTCCGAGGAGACGCTGGGATTCATTCCTCTGGTGGTGTCCTTAGCCATAGCCTTGGGATACGACGCGGTTGTCGGAATGAGCATGGTTTCCCTGGGGTCCAATACAGGTTTTTCGGCGGCTTTCCTGAACCCCTTCACCATTGGGGTTGCCCAGGGAATAGCGGACTTACCTCTGTATTCCGGATTAGGGTTTAGGATATTGAACTTCATCGTCTTTGAGGCCATCGCCGTTTGGTGGACTTTGCGCTATGCCCTCAAGGTCAAAGAAAATCCGTCGGCAAGCCTTGTAAACGATATCGATTATTCCAATTTTAAGATCGACGCCGACAAAGCGGAGAAAGAGTTTACCGGACGCCAAAAAGTGATTTTATTATTGGTCGGGGTCACGATTGCCGTCCTGATCTACGGAGTGCTGAAATTGGGATGGTACATTGACGAACTGGCGGGACTCTTTCTGATAATGGGAATAGCTTGCGGAATCGTTGGCGGCTTTTCTTCCAGCAAGATAGCCGAATACTTCGTGGAAGGATGTAAGGAGATTGTTTCCGGGGCCTTTGCGGTGGGTCTTGGCAGGGGAATTCTGATTGTAATGAATCAGGCGAGAATAACGGACACCATCGTCCATGCCCTTTCCCAGCCTTTGATGTCATTGCCCAAGTGGATTGCGGCGGAGGGGATGCTCTTTGTTCAAACTCTGATTAGTTTCCTCATTCCTTCCGGGAGCGGCATGGCGGCGGTCACCATGCCCATAATGGCGCCGTTAGCCGATGTTTTAAATATCACGAGGCAGACGGCGGTCTTAGCTTACCAGTACGGCGACGGCTTTTCCAATATCCTATGGCCTACCACCCTTTTGCCCGTAGTGTGCGGCATGGCAAAAGTTCCGATGGATCGCTGGTTAAAGTACTACGTCCCGTTGTTCCTCTTAATGCTGGCCGTAGAGATGGTTTTCATAGCGATAGCGGTGGCAATGAATTACGGACCATTTTAAAATTTACGTACTGCTGCAACATATTAAATACCGCCCTTTCAGGGAAAATTACTAAAAGGGCGGTATTTTGCTTATTCTAATTTGGTTCTGGTGTGGTCCGCTGTCTTGTAATTCCAGTTTCGCTCATTTAAGAAATCAATAGCATCGATCAGGCACTTGACCAGCACCTCATCCTGCAGTAGCTTTTGTGGCGTCTCCTGTTTGGCTGGTATAGGATAAGGTTTGAAGATCCAGGACAAAGAAGCTATAATAAAATAGGCGAGCTTAAAAATTGGGATTTTTAGAGAAAGGAGTGAGGACATGAAGGTCATTATGAAGATGCCTTTTCGCAGAGAAATAGAGGTCAAAGGAATAAAAACAGTAAAACAGCTGGCGGAAGAATTAAACTTTAGCCTGGAATCCAGTCTGGTGCTGAGGGACGGCAAAATGCTGACCCCAGACGAAAAGTTAAACGAAGAAGATACGGTTGAAGTGATTTCGGCAATCTCTGGAGGATAAAGGAGGATGCGTAAGTGCTCTGTCGCAGGTGTAAGGAAAAGGCCGATATATACTTGAAAAGGCACAACACGGCTTTTTGCAGCAACTGCTTTCAGATCTACTATTCCGAACAGGTAAAGCGGAACATCAAAAGGTATAAAATGTTCAGGCCCACTGACCGGGTACTGGTGGTGGTCTCCGGCGGGAAGGACAGCATGGCCCTCTGGTATATATTGCTGAAATTGGGGTACAACGTGACCGGAATGTACATCAATCTGGGCATCTGCGGGTATTCCGACCGGTCTCAGGAAGTGGTGGAGCACTTTTCCCAGGCCAACAATGCGCCGGTCATAATAAAGAACATCGAGAGTGAATACGGCTTCAACATCCCGGCTTTGGCGAGACAGCTCCGCCGGAGCACCTGCTCTATATGCGGGACGATAAAAAGGTACCTTTTTAACAAGGTGGCCTTGGACGGCGGATTCGACGCGGTGGCGACCGGGCACAACCTGGATGATGAGGCGGCAACTCTCCTCGGGAACTTGCTCAGCTGGCAGGAAGGGTACCTGGCCCGGCAGTCGCCGGTGCTGCCGAGCACACATCCCAAGCTGGTGAAGAAGGTAAAGCCGCTCTGCACGTTGACCGAAAGGGAAAATCTAGCCTACGTATTGTTCAACGGCATTGAATTCATCCACGAGGAGTGCCCCCATGCGGTAGGCTCCAGTTCCATATTGTACAAAGAAGTCCTGAACAAATTGGAGGACGAAAGCCCCGGGACGAAGCAGCGCTTTCTCACCGGTTTTTACAAAAAGGGGAGAAAATGCTTCGAGGGATATTCAGAACCGGCCATATTGAACGAATGCAGGATCTGCGGCCAGGTGACTACGGCGGAAATTTGCTCCTTCTGCAGGCTGAGACAAATGGCGGAAAAGAAAAAAATAGATTCGTGAAAGCGGCGATAAAATGGCTGAAGGGCTCACGCTTCTTCTTTTTTCGCTTTTTCTTTTATTTTGTATAGCCAGAAATGTATCGGTCGTGGTTGCCCTTTTTGCGGGATTGGTACTTTTTACCGCTTATGCCCTGTACAAGGGATTTACCTTTAGGGAGATTTGGCAAATGATGCTGGCGGGCCTCAAAGAAACCCGAACCGTCCTCCTGGTGTTTTGCCTGATCGGGATGCTCACGGCCCTCTGGCGGGCTGCCGGCACCATACCCTATATAATCTACCACGCAGTTTCGGTGGTAAATCCCCGATTTTTTGTGCTGTTTTCTTTTCTGCTCTGCGCCCTGGTTTCTTTTCTTACCGGAACGGCTTTCGGCACGGTCAGCACCGCCGGGATTATCTGCATGATGACGGGAAAAGCCCTGGGCCTTTCGGATTTTTATTTGGGCGGGGCCATCCTGTCCGGGATCTTTTTCGGCGACAGGTGTTCTCCTATGTCGTCGAGCGCCCTGCTGGTGAGCGAACTTACCAGGACCGATATCCACAGGAATATAAAGAACATGATGAGGACATCCATAGTGCCTTTTGCCCTGGCAGTAATCTTTTATGCCGCTTCAGGGGGTCCGGCGGGCGAGATGCCGGCGACGGTCAAACTTTCTTTTTTCGCCGAGAGTTTCAACTTGACGCCATGGGTGCTCCTGCCGGCGGCAGTTATACTATTTCTCACCCTGCTGCGGCTTGACATAAAAGTTACAATACTCTGCAGCATTGCGGCGGGCCTATTGGTGGGCCTGCTTTGCCAGGGGATGAGCCTGCGAGACCTCTTAAAATTCATGTTTACAGGTTATCGCTCGGGAAATGCAGAAATAGCCGCCCTGATGGACGGCGGCGGCATTTTGTCGATGTTGAGGACAGCCCTGATAGTGGCCATTTCTTCGTCGTACTTTGGCATCTTTCGCAGGACGAAGCTGCTGGATAGCATTAAAAATTGGAGCTTTACGCTTTCCCGGTACAGTACCGATTTCGCCGCAGTTCTTGCGGTTTCTGTGGTGACCGCAGCCTTGAGCTGCAACCAGACCCTCGCCACCATGCTGGCCTACGAGATAACGGAAAAGATGTTCGAAGACCGCGAGAAACTGGCCGTCTTTCTGGAAAACACGGCCATAGTAGTGAGCCCCCTAATCCCCTGGAGCATCGCCGCGGTCTTTCCGCTGACCACAATTGGCGCTCCTAAAAGCAGTATAATCTACGCTGTATACTTATTCGCCCTGCCGCTGTGGAACCTCGCGGT
>QGUT01000112.1 GCA_003242255.1 Bacillota bacterium | reverse complement strand
GATAGGAAGAAGATAGGAAAGACTCCTGCGGGGGAATGTTCCGCAGGAGTCTTTATAATATCTGCGAAAGTCAGCGTAGAAATGATTGCTTGAAAGTGGAGATAAAGGAATTTTCCAGCCGAATATCGGAAGTTATAGGCACCATTGGAAGGGCCTTTGTGGGGAAAATGGAGACAATCGAAGACCGGGAGAGTGGGGCATAGGAAATAGTTTTCCCGAATACGATGAATATATAGTTCCGGAAAATTTGGAGGCTATTTTAAAGATAGGCGGCTTCGTATTTATGATAGGTTTTTGCAGTACTTATGTGGATGCATATTTACCAGAGGGCGAGGTATTTTCCCTGCTCGATTTCCGGAGAAGATGCCGAAGAGATGGCAAAGGCGGCGAAACTTTTGAAAGGAGGTTATTAAAATGAAAATCTGGGACCTTTCTACGCCTGCCTTTCTGGTGGACCTGGACGTCCTCGAAAAAAACATCGAAGAAGCGGCGGAGCTTGCGCAAAAAAGCGGAAAAAGCCTCTGGCCCATGGTGAAGACCCACAAGAGCACGGAAATCGCGGCCTTGCAGAAGGCGGCTGGTGCCGAAGGATTTTTGGTGGGGACCTTGTTGGAGGCAGAAAAACTGGTCGAAAAGGGATTTACGAACATTATGGTGGCATATCCGGTGGCGGGAAGAGAAAACATAAAAAGGGTAGTAGATCTCGCGAAAAAAGCCCGCATAATACTTAGCCTGGACTGCATGGAAGCGGCGGAACAAATCAACCGGGCCCTCGAAGAGGCCGGGATTGCCCTCGAGTACCTGATAATTGTGGACAGCGGCCTTAAGCGATTTGGCGTTTTGCCCGAGGATATAAAAAAGCTCTCCGAAGAACTTTCGGCGCATAAAAATCTAAAGCTTACGGGTATTGCCACCCATCCGGGCCACGTTTACGGAGTCGGAAGCCCCGAGGAGATAAAGAATGTCGCCCACGATGAGATAAGGGCCTTGAGGACGGCCGCCGAAAGTCTCGAAAGAGCGGGATTTAATTTACAGATCATCGCCACCGGCAGCACGCCCACTTTCAGGCACGTGCTGGAGGACGAGAGGATCAACGTATTGAGGCCGGGAAATTACGTTTTTTACGATTCGATTCAGGCTTCCCTTGGAGTTGTGCCCTTTGAAAGATGTGCTTTCACCGTCATGGGGACGGTGATTTCAAAGCCGAGGGCCGGCGAGCTCCTCGTGGATGTGGGCAGCAAATGCCTGGGCCTGGACCGGGGAGCGCACGGGACATCTCTTCTGAAAGGCTACGGTACCGTTATAGGCCATCCTGAACTTACTCTGGTGAGCCTTTCGGAAGAAGTGGGGAAAATGGAAATTAAGGGGAAAACCGCCCTCCAAGTGGGAGACAAAGTGCGGATAATCCCCAACCACGCCTGCGCCGCTTGCAACATGACGAGCTTTTTGGTGGGACACCGGGGTGAAGAAGTGGAGAAAATAATCGAAGTGGATATGAGAAACGGGACCAAAAAGGTTTTATGAGTTTTTTAAGACGAAATAAGTTCCCAGGGACTTTGCCGCAACTTGGTTTTCCTCGTTTATAATTTCACCTTCAGCTACGCAGAGGTTCTGGCCGGCTTTAACTACTCTTCCGATGGCTTTTACTTTTTCCCCGAACTTTATGGGAACCAAATAGTTGATTTTCATCTCCGCAGTGACGATAGAAATCGTCCCTAAACTTTTTACCGCAAAACCCATGGCTGTATCGCAGAGGGCTGCCGATACGCCGCCGTGCAGTATGTTCGCCGAATTTAAAAGTTTCCTCTCCGCTTGTAATTCGATGGTAGCCGTGCCGTTGCCCACTTCGGTCAATTTAAATCCCGCTAACTGGGCAAAGGGCGCATTATTAAAATCTAGAACGATCTCTTTAAATGTATCCTGTCTCAGTCCTCGATTTATTGTTTCCATAATTTCACACCTCGCTTCATGACCATAACTTATATTATTATAATCCCATTGTTGTGCAGGTTTCAATGATTGTGTTAGATAGCTGGAAAAGATGTTAAAATAAGAGAGAAGAATAAATAGGGGAAGGAGGTTCATATGTTTTACTTTACTGATCCGTTCGGGAGCTTTTTTAGAGTCGCCAACTTCACCATGTTGTTTGTCGAGATACTTCTGGTAGCATTGTGGATAGGATTGGCTGTCAATTCAAGGCGAACGTCAATCATTGCTCTCACTTCGGCCGTATCTGCGGTGATATTGTTGGTTTCCCTAATGGCGGGGAATCCTGTGGTGTCCCTGGTTCTATTGGTGATTCTCATTTCGCTTATGGCGAACACGATTAAAATCGTAAACGAGTACCAGAGGGGAGTTCTCCTGAGGTTCGGAAGATTCGCTTACGTGGCGGGGCCAGGCATAAACGTAATAATGCCCTTTGGGATAGACCGCCTGTTGGTAGTCGACATGAGGACCGCCACCATCGATGTGCCGCCCCAGGAGATTATAACGAAGGACAACATCCCCGTGATAATCGACGCCGTGGTGTATTTTAACGTTTCCCAGGCGGAACTGGCTGTCCTGAAGGTTCAAAATTACTTCAGCGCGACCAGTCTTCTCGCCCAGACCATGTTGAGGGCTATACTGGGGAAGTACGAGCTGGACGAAATTCTGGCCAGGCGGCAGGAATTAAACCAGATGCTGAGGGAAGAACTGGACCGGGCCACTGACCCGTGGGGCATTAAGGTGACGGCCACCGAAATCAAGTCCATAGAACTTCCGGAAGAGATGAAGAGGGCCATGGCCAAGCAGGCTGAAGCCGAAAGGGAGAGAAGGGCCAAGATAATAAGGGCGGAAGGCGAGCTGCAGGCTGCAGAAAAACTTTCGGAGGCGGCGAATATCATTTCGAAGAATCCTGGAGCTTTACAACTCAGGCAGCTTCAGACTTTGAGCGAAATCGGTTCGGAAAAGAATTCCACGATTGTATTTCCGATCCCTGTGGAGCTAATGAAATTATTTGGGAGCGAAAGGTAAAATATTCTTCATGGCCCTTGAAATATTGAAATGCTTGTTGTATACTAGATGATGATAATAATAATTATTACTTATAAGGAGGCTGCAGGATGGAATTAAAAGGGACAAGGACCGAAAAAAATCTATGGGAAGCCTTTGCAGGTGAATCTCAGGCAAGGAACAAGTATACATATTTCGCCTCGGTCGCCAAAAGGGAAGGCTACGAGAAAATCGCCGCTGTTTTTGCGGAAACTGCCGACAACGAAAAGGAACATGCAAAGATGTGGGCTAAGTACTTAGGCCTCATCGGCGATACTGCAAAAAATCTTGAGGAAGCCGCATCGGGTGAGAACTACGAGTGGACCAGTATGTACAAGGAATTTGCGAGAATCGCAAGAGAAGAAGGCTTTACCGAAATCGCCGAGAGATTCGAAAAAGTGGCCGAAATCGAAAAGGTCCACGAGGAAAGATACAGGAAGCTGCTCGCCGAACTCAAAGAAGGCACCCATTTCAAGAGCGAAAAGCCGGTAATGTGGCGCTGCCGGAACTGCGGCTACATATACGTGGGCACCGAACCCCCCGAGAAGTGCCCGGCCTGCGACCACCCGAAGGGATTCTACGAGAGGGTCGTCGAGGAGTGATGAAAGATCCGCTTTTAGGCGCAAGCCTAAAAGCGGATCTTTTTGTAATTCTCGATGAAAAATTCTATGGACCTGTCGTAAGTCCTTTCGGCTTCTTTTGAAAAGTAGCAGGCCGGCAGCTCGCCGCTTTTCCGGTGGTAGTGCAGGCACTCACAGCAGCGCCCCTTGCGGGGACAGGGCTCGTACGTGCAATTGCAGAAAGTTTTGTTTTTATTTATGATACATTCCAAAAGTGCTCACCTCCATAAAAATTTTACCTGAGATTGAGGGCAAATCAAGATTACTTTTTGGCATTTTGGCCGAGAACTTGCTAAAATTAAAGGCAGGGTGTAAAATGAATGGAAAGATCGGGAAAACTATTTAAAGAGTTTCAGATAAAATTCGGTGGAGGGGATCCAAGCTGAGACTTAAAGATAAAATCCTGGAACTGATGAGAAGTGAAGAATATAAGCCCATGAACGAAGGGGAAATCCTCGTAGCTTTGGACCTTGACATAAGGGATGCGGACTTGCTGCTCAAGACGCTCCAGTCCATGGAAAAGGAAGGCCTCGTGGTGAAAAACCGAAAGGGCAGGTACGGCCTCCCGGAGCGGATGAACCTGATAGTAGGCCACCTGGAGGGCCACCCGCGGGGCTATGCCTTCCTGATCCCGGACAATCCAGAAATGGAAGACGTATACGTCGGCCTTGGAAACCTGAACGGTGCTGTGCACGGGGACCGGGTGATTGTAAGGCCCCTCTTCAAACCCAGCGGTGGGAGGCTCGAGGGCGAGGTAGTCCGGATATTGAAAAGGGCTTCCACCAAGGTAGTAGGTACCATCGAATGCGGAAAGCAGTTTGCCTTTGTGACCCCTGACGACAAGAGGTTTTACTTTGATATTTTTATCCCCAAAGACGCCACGGCCGGGGCCCAAACGGGCCAGAAAGTGGTGGTGGGCATTACCCGGTGGCCCGAAGGGCGGCGAAATCCCGAGGGCCGCGTGATCGAGGTCCTGGGCTACGGCGATGAACCGGGCATCGACGTACTGGCGGTCATAAAAAAGTACGATCTGCCTTTGGAATTCCCGGAGAAGGTTTTAAGGCAGGCCGAGCAGATACCGGAAGAAATCAGCGAAGAGGAACTGGAAGGCAGGTTGGACCTGAGGAAGGAAAAGATAGTGACGATTGATGGCGAAGATGCCAAGGACCTGGACGACGCGGTATCGGTGAAGAGGATACCCGGCGGCTACCGCTTGGGGGTCCACATAGCCGATGTGAGTTACTACGTGAGGGAAGATACTCCTCTGGATAAGGAAGCGAGGAAGAGGGGCTGCAGCGTGTACCTCGTGGACCGAGTGATTCCCATGCTGCCTCCCAAGCTCTCCAACGGCATCTGCAGCCTCAATCCCAGGGTGCCCCGCCTCACCATGAGCGTGATCATCGATTTTGACGAAAACGCCAAGGTTAAAAGTTATCAGATAACCCCGAGCGTCATCCAGACCTGCGAGCGCATGACTTACACGGCGGTCAACAAAATTCTCGAGGAAAATGACCAGGAGACTATAAAGCGCTACGACTATCTGGTTGAAGACTTCAAGCTGATGGAAGAGCTCGCAGCAAAATTGAACCGCAAGCGTTTCGAAAGGGGAAGCCTGGATTTCAACTTTGAGGAGGCAAAAGTGATCCTGGACGAAAACGGGCGCCCGGTGGAGATAAGAAAAGAACACAGGGGGATCGGCGAGAGGATAATAGAAGAGTTCATGCTGGCGGCGAATGAGGTCATAGCCGAGCACATGTACTGGTTGAAGGTCCCCTTTGTGTACCGGGTCCACGAGATACCGGACATGGAAAAGATGTACGCCCTGCAGGAG
>QGUT01000300.1 GCA_003242255.1 Bacillota bacterium | reverse complement strand
CCTGGAAGGGCATACGGGCCTCGAAATAGGGGACGTGGAGTCATTTATAGGCGGGCCTGAGAGGAGGCCTATCCTCCGACGGCCTTTGGTCATAGCCAGAATAAAACAGCTTATGCAGTATAAACCATATAAAGAATTTTTTGGAAATATAGACCAGGGAACCCAAAACAGGCTGGCAGAAAAGCTGGCAGATTTACCGGTAGAAATAACAACAAAGGAAATTGAACAGGTGGTAAGGGAAGAGGTAGGGGATTTTAAGGGCATTAAAAACTTTGCAAGAGATGTACAAAGCGGACCTTTTTATGAAAAGCGATGGACTTGGCGTGACACTTTGACTACAGGAACAGGCCAAACCGATGTAAATGTTACTCCCCTGGCCGTGGTGAGGTATATTGCGGCTATAGCCAACGGCGGGAAAGTGTTGGAGACGCACGTTTTAAAAAGGGTAGTTTCGCCTGAAGGGGATATTTTACACGAGACTCGGCCAGTTGTGGTAAACGAGCTGGATATAAAGCCTGAGTACCTTGAGGCTGCAAAGCTGGGAATGTATAAAGTAGTAAATGATAGATCTACTGCGGGGGGAGGAGCTGGTACGGCGGCTAGCGCTTTTGCAGGATTGAATCCCGAAATTACGGTAGCCGGCAAAACCGGAACCGCTGAATTTAACTCTGCCATAGAGGAATTGAACACGGCATGGTTTGGAGGATTCACCCCTTACGAAGGCCCAGAAATTGCCGTAGTTGTAACTATACCTAATGGGCGTACCTCCAGCAATGCGGGAGTGGTGGCACGGAAAATAATCGAAGAGTATTACAGGTTGAAAAATACCCAGAGCCAGTTCAGCACGATAGACGATGTAAACGACTTAAAGCAGTAAACATTTTTATATTTTTTGCAGGATTTTTGGTTTACTTGGCGAATATTGGAGAATGTAACGTTTAGTGCTGTGGGGGAACATGGAAGATGAGTCAGGATTCGGTGATATTTAAGGGAGTAAAAGGAGGATTAAAGGTTTATATCAATGCTGATAGCGATATAGATCAGATAATGGACGAGCTTCACAAAAAGATAAAGGGAAACAAGCACTTTTTTGGGAATTCGCAGGTAAATTTAATTTTCACCGGCAGAAGGTTGACGCCACAGCAACAGCAGAATATTGTCGATTTTATTTCCCGGGAAATCGAAGTGGGGAGCATTACGTTTGAAATGGCGAATATTGGCTTCCCATCCACCGATCATTCTGAATGGTTCGACGGAATAGAAGAAGGTATGACGCGGTTTGTAAGAGGGACGGTGCGAAATGGGCAGAGAATATACTATGAGGGCAATGTGGTGGTGATTGGGGATGTCAACCCCGGAGGAGAAATAATCGCTGGGGGAAATATTCTGGTCATGGGAACCTTGAGAGGAGTGGCCCATGCTGGTGCGACGGGCAATCATAATGCAGTGGTGGTGGCTTTCAGCCTTCAGCCTACCCAGGTGAGGATCGGTGGAATCATTGCAAGACCACCTGAAGATGAGGCCGTAAAGCCTTCTTATCCAGAGATAGCCTATGTGAAAGATAGTACC
>QGUT01000299.1 GCA_003242255.1 Bacillota bacterium | reverse complement strand
GAATCCCCATCGACCAGAGCAATAACATTAAGATGATCATTCCTAATGCAGACCAATAAGAATTGGAAACAGATACTAACGGACTAAACAGATCTAATACGAGTTGCGGTATGGTGACGCCAAAATTCGCCCAGACAATCCAGGCCAGTGCCCAAACGATCGGGAGAATAACCATGAATGGTAAGATGGAATTGAACGTCCTGAGCACGTATGGTGGTACACTATCCGGCAACTTAATGGCAATTCCTTTTTTCCGGAACCAGCGCATACCTTCAGTCGTTAGTATACCCAGGATAATCGCCACAAATAAACCTTGTCCACCTAAATAATTCAAAATCTCACCGAAAGGTACTTGTGTAATATCCACAACAGGAAACGCAGTCATGAAGAAAGCGAGCATTGATAAAATACCGGCCATGACCTCATCCATATCTTCATATCTTGAAGCCAGGCTATAGCCGATACCAAAACTTACGGTTAACGCCATGATCCCGAAGGTTAATTGAAACGGGAACAAAATTTGTGGCATGATCGGTTCTACCGCGTTCGCCCAGGCATTAATAATTCCCCAATTTATAGAAGTGGGTGGATTCGCGATAATCAAGAAAATGGCTCCGGTAAGAATGACAGGCAGAGCAAAAACTACAAATGCATCACGAATCGACTGCAAATAACGGTTTTGTGCAATTTTGCCCAAGGGTTCCATTAAATGGTCTTCTAACCACTGAAACATTTTATCTCCTCCTTTTTCCTATTTCCCCAACATTTTTAATATCTGATCTAAGACCGCATTTCCATCCATTAAGGCAAAAGCTCTTTGGTCGACTAAATCAACTGGGATATTATATTTTTCTGCGGCTTTCGAAACTTCTTTTTTCAAATGGCGAACTTGCGGTTCAAGTAATGCCACATCATACTGACCGGCATTTTTACTAAATTCTCCGGTCCCCCCTGCATCCACCTCAATTTGGATGCCTCTTTGCTCAGCAGCCTGCTGGACCTTTTTGGCTAATTGACTGGATGTTGCTCCCCAACTACATAAGATGATTGCTTTAATTTTTTCTTCAGACATTTTATAAAACTCCTCCTTTTATTTTTTGATGGTCATTTCTTTAGCTTTCTTATCGATTTGTTTGTAATGGTTATACAACCAATAAGAAAACCAAGTAGTTAATAACAAACAGAGGGAAAAGGCCAGTCCAAAAAGAAATGTGTTTAAACCCGCCGAATGTTCAGAAACTAAAGCACGAATCCCTGTACCAAGCCAAATTAAGACAAATACACTTACATAAATGATATAGAACTTTTTCAACGAAACCCTCCCTTCTTAAATTCATTTTGCACTTCTTCCAACCCGATTATTAAAATTTTTGTTATGATCACCTGTTCCACCCTTATTATGGTGCAAGAATCGTGCCAACGTTTATAATCATTATTTTTATTAGGTTTCCTAGCGAAGAAAAAAATGTGTGCAATCTTATATTGCACACATTTATAGATAGCCACTAAAGCCACTAATCACGCACACTATACATGTTTGTTCAAATATTTTGTAAAACAGATAAAACTTAAATAAT
>QGUT01000298.1 GCA_003242255.1 Bacillota bacterium | reverse complement strand
TATACTCTTCAGATTGCTCAAATTCCCTCAGATTCTTTCTGGCACCAACAAACTTTTCTAACGCGGTGTAAGCTAATTGATAAGAAATACCTGTATCGCCTTCTTTTAATCCTTTAACTTCTTCAACAAAATCTTGAAAAACACTGGGGCTGATGTTCTTGCCTTCTTTTTTCAAAGGAATAGCTACCCAGTAAATTTCAGGAAAACTTCTTATTTGTTTCTCTATTAATTTAGATTTCTCCACATATTTATCCAATCCAAAGTTTTTCAAAATTTTGGCTATAATTTCATTCCACTCTTCTTTTATCCTTTTTGTAACTTCGTCGGCTATCTTTTTAATCTTCTCAGACTCACATTCCGGCAAAATTGCCACGAACCTATTGGGGACAGTAGCCTGATCCGTATAAGAGGACTGAGAATTTTCAATTTTCAAACCTTTTTGTTCAAGCAACAAGTCTACCAGGGGTTGTTTATAAAGGTCAGGATAGATTATATTCGCAGGGCCGTACCTCTCCGCTATTTTTTCAATTCCTACCAATGTCAAATATGAAAGCAAAAAGCTTCCCGAAAAGAAATCCTGCGTCTTACGGGCCTGAGCAATAAATGACTGCACCGGCCCCAGAGTAAAAAGGAATAAAGAAAGGGAAGCGCCTTGAAATGCGCTGGCAATTTTAAGATGTTCCCATATAGAATAGTTATCCTTTGCGTCAGCAGGAAATTGAGAGAGATACCTCTTTGCATTTCTATTTAGCTTTTGAACAATTAAATCATACAGGTTGCGCCACAAGTAAAAAAGTCCATCTTTCTCCGAAAGATTATTTACTTTTTCCGAAATCTCATCAAAGACTTCCTCAATAGTAGAAAAAATAGTATCCTTTTCTATGGAATCAATTTTTATTTCTCCGTCGCTTAAAGGATGTCTAATTACATCAATATCAATGTGCTTATCAATAAGTTCAAGCAGAAAGCTTTTAAATTTAGAAGCAAAATCATTCATATAAGGATGCCTCCCTGACATTTTTCAAACTGCTTAAACCTCATTATCTGCCATTTTTTGTTTTATTATCTTGTAAAACTTTTCTAATTCCTCTACATGTTCCCCTTTTATCCGTTCGAAGATTTCTCTTGATTGCTCGTGAGTATAGGTGTGGACAAGCAAATTTCTATCTTCAATCATTCCAAACCAGGCCTCTTCATTTTCAATAAGGTCATTGATAAAAGCCTGCTTAAAAGCCTCACGGGGGCTCCTTACAATTATCCCTAAATCCGCAAGATACTCTTTCATCAGCTTCCAAGCCAGCTCATAGCAAAGCTCAAATCTTTTTATGGTTCCATCTATACTTAAATCGTCCTCTGCCACTTCCGTTGCCGTCTTAAGATTTTTAATAGCTTTTTCAAAATCGTTAAAAAATTTCTCAATCCTTTCTCTCATAAAGTAAAACTCCTTCCCTGCATATCTTATCTTTGAATTCTTTGTTGACTTTTTTTAAATTGACAATATCAAAAGGCCCAATTATATCCATGGCTTCCACGCTTTTGTCCGAATCAACCGCAATATCTACGTCTGACTTCTTTTTAAAGTCCCCTCTTGCTCTTGACC
>QGUT01000297.1 GCA_003242255.1 Bacillota bacterium | reverse complement strand
TCATAGACATACTAATTCCTTTTAAGCACATCTAGAATAATAATATCAAACTTTCAATGTCCTGCAAACCCGATCAGGAAACGTTACCTAAACTGCATTCTTCTAAAAATTATTCCCCAAAATGGACATGCATCATATTCAAAATTAGGGGTTGCATTTTCGGAAGATTTGTAGTATTATTTATAGTGCTCGAAATGAATATCTGGGTGTGGCGCAGCTTGGTAGCGCGCTTGAATGGGGTTCAAGAGGTCGGAGGTTCAAATCCTCTCACCCAGACCAACGCAAAACCGCTCATCCGTAAGGATTGAGCGGTTTTTTCGTGCTTCAAAAAATACCCCAAAAATCAGCCGAAAATGGCCAAAATTTTTGCGGTAATTAACACGTAACTAACACGTAACTAGCACGTACCTAACAAAAATATTGGTTTTGATACTGCTCTTTTTAGAACACCTGGGTCAAAACAAAAAAAGAGCGGTTTTATGACCGCTCTTTATTCCTGATTAAAATCGTCTGGGAAAATAACTTCGTTGAATATTTCTCCCGTATTCGTATCCTTAATCTTCATAGTAATTGTAAAGTCAGGCTTTGCATCAAAAACCTTATATAATCCAACGGTTACACCTATACTCAGAGTCACAAAACCATCAAAGCTATTCTGATATGCCTCTTTGTCCACTTCTAAAACTATCTCTGAAAAATCGTCATTATACGTCACTTTTTTAATCGATGGGTAGTCCCCGCTATCTGGCAAACTATCCAGGAAATCAATTGTGTGTTTTTTGGCCTCCTCCATCATTTCATTGTACTTGGCCTTGGTCATTACAAATGTAATGGATCCATCTGCATTTTCTCTAACTTCTTTTATGCCATCCTCTTTGGAATTTAATATCTCATCTTTATTGTCTCCAATCAAAGAAGCAGGATATGTAACCTCAACCGTTAGCAAGTTTTTATCAACTTCTATGCCGCTTTGCTCCTTGCCATCCTCAGCTTGGCTATCTTCTGGCTGATTCTCATCTGTAGGTTCAGTGGATACATCTTCATGGCTAGTAGTTTCTTCTGTAGTATTATCTGTTGTGGCATCTTTTTCTGCAATTCTTGCATTATTATTAGAGCTGCATGCTGTGAGTAAAAAAGCAATAATCAACGTTACTATTAGAAATCTTTTCATCTTACTTCACTCCTTCATAGAATAATTTTATAATCATTTTAGCATAATTGTGAGAAAGTCCAAAAGATGGTTATAAGAAGTGCAATTATAAAGCTGTTCTTCAAGTTTTCCCAATTATAATGCACCCGACATTTTTCGTCATATAACAACAAAATCCTCCAAAAGTACTTGCCATAAAATAAAGCCATACTATTATTATGACCATAACCCCCCATTTGTGGATTAAACAATTACTCTCTTACCATTAAACCGACCTTCTCTTAGATAGCCTAGGCAAACCTAGGCTATTCTCATTTCAGCAACCTCCCCAAAAAACAAAAAAGAGGGGCTCACTGCGCCTCGGTTTTCTTTATCTGCTCCCTAACCTAGCTATTAAAACCCACTAACTGCCCACCTGATCGAATAGCCCCTACAACCGCATAAAAGCTAATAATGCA
>QGUT01000111.1 GCA_003242255.1 Bacillota bacterium | reverse complement strand
TGACCGAAAAGCAAAGGGAATTTTTCGAACTGCATTTTTTTAAAGACTGGTCTTTTGGCGAAATTGCGGAGAATTTCGGTGTTACCCGGCAGAATGTCTCTGATGTGATACACCGTTCTACGGCCCTGCTGGAAAATTACGAAGGGAAGTTGGGCTTGGTAAAGAGATTTCTCAATATGACGAAGGACATGGAAGAGATTTTAAATTCACTCAGAGAATTGGAGCCCTTCGTCACCGAAGAAGGCAAGAACAAGTGGCAGAAGATATATAGAGAGCTTTCAGAGCTTATCAGAGAAGGGTGTGAATAATTTGGCGTTCGAGGCCTTGACTCAGAAGCTGGAAGCGGTATTCAAGAGATTGAGAGGAAAAGGGAAACTGTCCGAAGCCGATGTAAAACAGGCGATGCGGGAAATCCGGTTGGCTCTTTTAGAGGCCGACGTAAACTACAAAATCGTAAAAGACTTTGTTCAGAAAGTGACCGAACGGGCTGTCGGGCAGGAAGTGATGGAGAGCCTGACCCCTGCACAGCAGGTGATAAAGATAGTCCACGACGAACTCATCCGGCTGATGGGTCCGCAAGATGCCAAGATAAATTTCTCCTCGTCCAAAGTCACCACTATCATGATGGTAGGATTGCAGGGGTCCGGGAAAACCACTACCTGCGGAAAGCTGGCGCTATATCTTTCTAAAAGGGGAAAAAGACCCCTGCTGGTGGCTGCAGATATATACCGCCCGGCGGCTATTAAGCAACTCCAGGTGGTGGGAGAAAAGGTTGGAGTGCCCGTTTTTACTATGGGAGAACAGGACCCCGTCGCGATCTCCAGGGCTGCTCTGGAGCACGCTTCGCGTTTTAACAACGACGTCGTCATAATAGATACGGCCGGACGACTCCACGTAGATGATGAATTGATGCAGGAACTCGAGAACATTAAGGAGGCCATAAAACCACAGGAGATCCTCCTCGTTGTCGACAGCATGACGGGCCAGGACGCTGTGAATGTGGCCGAGGCTTTCCACAACAGGCTGCAGCTTACGGGGCTGATCCTGACCAAGCTCGATGGAGATTCGAGGGGAGGAGCAGCCCTCTCGATAAAAGCCGTGACCGGATGCCCGATAAAATTTGTAGGTATGGGAGAAAAGCTCACGGACTTAGAGCCCTTTTACCCGGACAGAATGGCTTCAAGGATATTGGGCATGGGCGACGTGCTGAGCCTGATTGAGAAAGCGACAGCGGCCATCGACCAAGAAAAGGCCCGCGAATTGGAAGAAAAGATAAAACGCGAGGAATTTACTCTGGAAGACTTCCTGGAGCAAATAAAACAAGTCAAAAAAATGGGGTCCCTCGACCAGATAATGAGCATGATACCGGGGTTTTCCCCTCAAAAGCTGCAGGGCGTGGAGTTTGACGAGAAAGAACTCGTCCATATAGAAGCCATTATTAATTCCATGACCAAAGAAGAGCGCCAAAATCCGAGCATCATAAACGGGAGCCGGCGCAAGAGGATCGCTATGGGTAGCGGTACCTCCGTTCAGGATGTGAACCGGCTCTTGAAGCAGTTCGAACAGACGAGGAAGCTCATGAAGCAGTTGAGCGAACTGGAAAAAGGCAGGAAAAAAGGCAGATTTAAATTGCCCTTTTTCAACTTTTAAAAGGAGGTGAAAAGATGGCGGTAAGAATAAGACTGCGGCGCATGGGTGCAAAAAAGAGGCCTTTTTACCGGATCGTGGTGGCAGATAGCAGGAGCCCGCGGGACGGCAGATTCATAGAGGAGATTGGTTACTACAACCCGCTCACCGATCCGGCTGAAATTAAAATCGATGAAGAGAAGGCCCTGGACTGGATGAGAAAGGGCGCCCAACCCACCGATACCGTAAAGTACTTATTTAAAACTACGGGTATCCTTGAGAAATATAAAGCTCAAAAGACAAACTCAGAAAAAAATTCTGAGGCGAAGGAGGAATAATCGGTGACAGAACTAGTAGCGTACATTGCCAAAGCTTTAGTAGATCACCCAGATGAGGTAACGGTAAACCGGGTGGAAGGTGAACAATCTGTTATAATTGAACTGAAAGTTCACCCGGACGACATGGGCAAAATTATAGGGAAGCAGGGAAGAATAGCGAAGGCCATCAGGACTGTAGTGAAAGCCGCAGCTGCCAAAGAAGGCAAAAGGGTAATCGTGGAGATTCTATAAAAGGGTTAGGATACTGCCTAACCCTTTCTTCAAAGATGGGAGGTTGTCCCTTGAAGGAATACATAACTGTAGGAAGGGTACTTTCTCCCTGGGGCGTGAAGGGCCAGGTCAAAGTGGAGCCTTTAACCGATGACGTAAGCCGTTTTAAAAAGCTAAAATCGGTGCTGGTGGAAGAAAACGGCACTTTGACATCCTTAGCCGTCGAATCGGTGATTTTTCTTAAAAACCGATTTGCGGTTTTAAAATTCCGGGGAGTTGAGACTGTAGAAGCCGCCGAAAGGCTCAGGGAAAGGTACCTCATGGTCCACAGAAAAGATGCAGTAAAGCTCCCGAAGGGGCACTATTTCATCTGCGACATAATAGGCATGGATGTTTACGAGGAAGAGGATGGAGCTTTTCTCGGCAAAATTCGGGATGTGCTCAAAACGGGAGCCAACGATGTCTATGTGGTAGCCCTGCAGGACGGCAGAGAACTGCTGCTGCCTGCCATAAAGGAAGTCGTAAAGGAAATCAGCCTTCAGGAAAACAAAATGGTAGTAAAGCTCATGGAGGGAATGGCTTAGTGCTCCTATTTCACATTTTGACCCTTTTCCCCGAATTTTTTACCGGTCCTCTGGAAATAAGTATATTGAAAAGAGCTCGGGAAAAGGGACTTATAGGGATAGAACTTTTGAACATCAGGGATTTTTCCAGGGACAAGCATAAAAAAGTGGACGACTATCCTTATGGCGGCGGAGCAGGCATGGTCATGAAACCCGAGCCCATCTTTGAAGCAGTGGAATTCGCAGCTAGCGCCGTGCAGACTGAAAAGAGGCGGATAATACTGCTGTCGCCTCAAGGTAGACTTTTCGACCAGAATATGGCAAAGGAACTTTCTCAGGAAGAACATATCATACTCATATGCGGTCATTACGAAGGAGTAGATGAGAGGGTAAAGACGATAATAACCGACGAGGTTTCGATAGGGGATTTCGTCTTGACCGGCGGCGAGATTCCGGCGCTCGCTATAGTAGACGCAACTTCCCGATTGATTCCGGGTGTTTTGGGCAGCTACGATTCGGTGAAAGAGGAGTCCTTTTCCAACGGCCTTCTGGAGTACCCTCATTACACCAGGCCCGAAGTTTATAGGGGGCTTAGGGTCCCGGAAGTTCTTCTTTCGGGAAACCACCGGGAGATAGAAAAGTTTAGGAGAAAGGAAGCCTTACGGCGCACTTTAGAAAAAAGGCCGGATCTTTTCAAGAGGCTAGAACTTACCGATGAGGACAAAAAACTGCTTGAAGAAATGGGATTCAGTTGTCAAGATTAGTGGGTTGTGTTATAATTAGGTCTGGCATATTTAAGAAAGGAGGGAGAATATGTCGGATTTGCTACGGGCAATAGAAGAGGAACAGATGAGAAAGGACATACCCGAATTCAGGCCTGGCGATACAGTGAAAGTCTACACCAAAGTAGTGGAAGGAAATAGAGAGAGGATTCAGGTCTTTGAAGGCGTGGTCATAGCGAGAAAAGGTGGCGGTTTGAGAGAAACGTTTACCGTCAGGAAAGTTTCCTATGGCGTGGGAGTAGAAAGGGTTTTTCCCTTGCACTCGCCCCGTATTGAAAAAATAGAAGTTGTTCATAGAGGTAAGGTTAGGAGAGCCAAGCTTTATTACTTAAGGAACTTGAGAGGAAAAGCTGCGAGAATCAAGGAGAGGGACTGAGATCAGTCCCTTTTATAATTTACAGGAAGGTGAAATTGGTGAACATACACTGGTACCCCGGCCACATGGCGAAAACGCGAAGGATTATAAAAGAAAACTTAAAGCTCGTAGATCTGGTGCTGGAAATAGTCGATGCTAGGGCACCGAAAAGCACCCATATTCCCGATATTTTAGACCTGGCCGGTTCGAAAAAGCTGGTTGTGGTTTTGAACAAAGCTGACCTGGTGGAAGATGAAATTGCGGAAGGCTGGATAAAATTTTTTTCCCGGCAGGGAATGGATTCGCTAAAGGTGGATTCGCGAAGGAGAGTCGGCTTTAAAAAGCTCGATGATATCGTGAAAACCATTCCGAGGCAAACCGGGAGGCCTTTAAGGGGTATAGTTGTAGGAGTCCCCAACGTGGGCAAGTCCTCCTTTATCAACCAGATAGCGGGGAAAAAAAGTGCGAAAACGGGCAATAAGCCAGGAATAACCCGGGGGAAGATGTGGCTAAAAGCCGGAGATAAGTTTGAACTTTTGGACACTCCGGGCATCTTGTGGCCCAAAATTGAAGAAGAAAGGGTGGGTTTAAACCTCGCCTTTTTGGGGTGCATAAAGGAAGAATTGCTGGATGTGGAAGAGGTATCTTTAAGATTGATAGAGTTCTTATTAAAAAAATACCCCGAAGCCCTTTCGAACAGGTACAAGGTAGAACCTACTGAAGATGCACCGGTAATGCTGGAGCAAATCGCCAAAAATAGAGGATTCGTAATTGCCGGTGGAAGACCTGATACTCTGAGGGCGGCGAAAACTCTTCTCAAAGAATTTCAGGACGGGAAGCTGGGGAAAATTTCCCTGGAAGAGCCGGAGGAATAAGCATTGCAGGAGGCCGAATGAAGTGAGAATTAACATGGAGGAAGAAAAAAAGAGGGTTTATGAGCTTTTTGTCCGGGAGAGGATGCTGTCGGAAAAAGGTTACAAGTACATAGCGGGGGTAGACGAGGCCGGGAGGGGGCCTCTGGCAGGGCCGGTGGTGGCGGCAGCTGTTATTCTTCCACTGAATGTGTTTATAGCAAACTTAAAGGATTCTAAACAGTTAAGCGAAAGCAAGAGGGAAGCAGTTTACGAGGAGATAAAGCAAAAGGCCGTGGCTTTTAACTTTTGCGCCGTGGACGAAAAATACATAGATCAGCACAATATTCTCAATGCCACCCTGCTTGCCATGCAGAAAGCGGTGCTGGGCCTTCCCATAAAGCCCGATTTCGTACTGGTCGATGCCCTGGTAATTCCGGAACTGGACGTGCCCCAGGAGAAAATTGTCCATGGCGACAGGCTTTCTGCGTCAATTGCCGCGGCGTCAATTGTTGCAAAAGTGGAGAGGGATAAGATAATGAAAAATTATCACAAATTATATCCGTACTACGATTTTTGGAACAATAAAGGATACGGAACCAGAAAACATGTAGAATCGATAAAAAAGTACGGGCTTTCCCCCGTGCACAGGAAGAGCTTTTCCATAAAAGGCTGGGATTTCTTTGAATCGTAAAGAGCTCGGCAAATTAGGAGAAAAATATGCCGTAGATTATTTGAAGTCCAATAATTACGAGATCATAGAAATAAACTATCGGTGCAGATATGGGGAAATAGACATAATCGCAAAAGAAAGGAACACGCTGGTCTTCGTAGAGGTCAAAACCAGGTCTTCCGATGCCTTCGGAATGGGTTTGGAAGCAGTTGACCTCAACAAACGTAGAAAAATAAAACAAGTTGCCCTATATTTTTTGAACAATTACCACCGGCCAGTAG
>QGUT01000110.1 GCA_003242255.1 Bacillota bacterium | reverse complement strand
CCCGTATACCTGTTTGAGATATTCTTTTCCCCAGCTTTTTTCTACGACTTCCCTTCCTGCCGATGCGTCCGCAAAAGCACCAGGTATAAAATGTTCGTCGAGTTCTCCTCTAGAAATATTATACTCGAGCACGTACTTCCAAGGAGGCTTTCCTGAAAGTCTACTTACATTCGTTCGCTCATTTAAAACGGTGATATTTGCCAATGCGTGGATATCATCTATTGGCAGACTATTTTTATTTAACAAATTCTGAGGATATATATGATGCCATTGAGGTTGAAAGCCGGAGGTAATGGGGCTACCCGTTTTGTCATATCCTATCCGGGTTTTGTCCACCCAATCCCTCGCGTTATTTTTAAATAAAATTAGGTAAAGCATAAGCCTTAAAAATTGATTGCCTTTTCTATCGTATCTGTTGAGAAATTCCGTCGGATCAATCTTTTGCTGCACGTGCAAGCGCTGCAAGAGGTTCGAGAGAGCAGCATCAAAACTGGACGCCTCATTGATAGCTTTTACGTCCTCGTTTAAGCTCGTAATGGCAGAACCGCTGTACCTACCGTCCCTGCTGGCCATCAAAAACCACCATAGAGCTTTTCCAAAACTATATTCTTTCTCTTTACTCCACTTAGCATGTAGTACGAACAACGGAATTAATGCGTTCACCGAAGGCAAAAGTTCGGAAGACATAATTCCGTATTCGGCCAGCCGCTTTATCACCTCTGAAATTGCATCCCGCGTTTTGGCCCACACCCCAGGCAAGTTCGATTGGTTCCAAAAACCCTTAGGTACTTCAACTAACCTTGCCCGGCCATAGCCAATGCCCGTCATGGTGCGAATAAAAACGCCGGCATCCAGATCCCAACCTCTTTCATCTAGGTCATTTCTAAAGGGGATATAATGTTCTCTAACCCAGCCGGGATTATAGACAGCGGCCAAAGCTAACACCACATCTGCCTCTTTCACTCTAGTTCCCGCTTGATTGAGCCTTGCAAAGATTTCCGCAACATCCTCGACTTCGTGCGAAATTTTTATTATGGGAATTTCCATATCCCTAATTTGCCACAGGCGCTGCATGTTCGCATGGATTTTGGCGAACAATTCCATCGCTTGGGAAGGACTTGAAGCAAGCTGACCTACCCTCTCTTGAGCAAGTTTTGTGAATTCTTCCACTTTCTCTTTAGAAAGAATCTCCCGCAGGCTCATCCATCGGGGGTCTTTTTCTCGGATGGGATTAGATAAGGCAAATTCCAGTCTTACATCACCATCCGGCAAAAGATTTACCATCACATCGTAGCGCGCCAAGGTTTTATTCCAATCGGCAGAACTCGGCCACCAATAGGGTTTTTCTCCGAATAAAATACATAAAGCGGTAGTGCGCTGCTGACCGTCCACGATCCACGATGAACTTTTCGCGCCTTCCGCGATTTTTGCTTCCCGATATGCTGAGGAATCCCAAAGCAAAAACGACCCTACAGGATACTCGCGGTATAAAGATTCTGCAAGCAATTTTACCTGCTCGGGATCCCAAACAAAGTCCCGCTGAAACTCCGGAACATCGATTTCCTTATTGACGGCTCGCCGAACTATTTCCTTTACTTTCAACTGCTCAAGAGCCATAAAATCCCTCCTTTTTAACAAAAACAACGTAATCACCAAGGCTTACTTCTTCAACCTTGTACCCTGCCCTTAACCATGCAAAGGCCTGCACATGTCCTCCGTTAGCCCACCAAGTGCGATGCTTACTTGCTGAAGGCGGCAAACTATCTCCTATAATTTTTTCTAAATCTTCAAAAGAAAGCTTAACGCAGGAAGAACCACAACTCATAAGGTATTCTTCCAAAGGGTAATATTTACCTTTGTTTGACTTTCTCCTATGCAAGGTAGGATACCTCCTATTACGGTTTTCAAATCTCTTCCCATTCCTTGCGAAGCAGTGCAGCCGTCCTTATAACTTCATCCACTATTTCGCCTCGAGTATCATTCATATTATTTTTCGGCAAATATCCTTCAGGTTTTATGCCGTGAGCATCAAGCTGCTCAAACACCCATTTCATAGTTCCCTCAGGATCTCTGTAGAACTCACTACCGCGAATTCGGATAAATCTCCATCCCAAGCGTTCGAGCACAGCCTGGCGCGCCAGATCCTCTGGCAATTTTTCTATGGGATGCCACCTATCACCGTCGCATTCTATCGCTATCCTATTTTCTGAATCTTCTACGACCAGATCTATAACATAATAACCGACTGGCCACTGAGCATGGGTGCGATAGCCAGCAGTGATAAGCCTATTTAAAACTTCCTTTTCAAAAGGAGATTGAGTGCGACCACTTTCACGGACTAAAGCTCGAGTAACCGCTTCAGGATCTAAAGCGTATTCGATTAAGCGGCGGCGAAGGTCACCTTCTTTTAAATCATTATATGGATCAAGGGAATACACCACCCACATCTGGTCCTTTGCCCTGCTGGCAGCTACGTTAAACCGCTGTCTAAAACGATCGGTTTCGCGCAGGGGAAGAGGAGTTCCCGTCGAAGCGTCTACAAGAGACAAAAATACCACATCCCTTTCGTCGCCCTGAAATTGAGCAGCGGTGCCGCACAAAATATTTCGGCTCTTGTATTCCTGCTCGGATAAATACCTTCTAAGCAGTGAATCTATGTACCTCGCCTGTTCTTCTCCCACCAAAGATATTACACCAAAGGTCTTATTTTCGTAAGCCGGATGCTTTGCCGCCGCTACCAACAGCGACGCCAACTCAATTGCCTCTTTTTTATTTACCTTTCTTTCAACGATTGCACCTTGCACCCGGTAGGGTACCACGTGAGGTTTGAGTGGTACCTTGCTGGATTCCCTCAAAGGTCTTATACTGCCGTTGTAAGAAAGGTGGTTGCTGAACTGGATAATTTCCGGTACGCATCGGAAATGCTCTACCAGCATGATGGTGCCGCCGAAGGACTCCCGGGCAATATCGTAAATCGAGCGCCTTCCGTCATAAAGTATGGCATTCGGAATATCCTTTAAATATTCCACTATAATATCCCTAATGCGTTCCAGTTCCTGTCCTATGCCTTCCGGACTTACCTGTTCGTGGTCACCCACGACAACTACCTTGTCAGCCAAATACAGCGCCGTAAGGGCCAACGAATCGCATTGACTTGCTTCATCGATGATTACCACATCAAAGCGCGTCGTCCTCGGGTCGAACTGCTCTACCACGCGGGGAAGCGGCATAATCCACACCGGAACCGCTTCCCGGGCAACGTTCAACTTCCTTGCCGCCTCCGCCCTCAAATAGGGAGCAAGTTTTGAGTATCCTTTTCCAAGTTTTTTCATGATATTTAGCCATCCCATCAAAGCCTGTTGCTGTTCCAGTGTCGTCCTTTTCAGCTGTGCTGCCCAGGCCTTGCATTTTATAAGCTCTGCTGTGATCTGCCTCAAGGCTTCGGTGCGCCTGTTTATAAGCTCCTGCAATTCCGATACCGAAACCGATGTGCGCATTTTGAGTTCCTCTTCGAGCTGTCTCCACCGCCATGCCTCCACGGGGTCCCCCGGCAACTGCGCCTTGCCGTGGACGCCCTGCCGTGCACGAATAGCCGCTGCCCAACCAGGTGCGAACTGCTCTAGTTTCGTTAAAAGCTCTTTTCTTCTCTTAAGGTGTGTCTGACGCCTATGAAGGTCCGAAAGCATTTCATAGGCCGTTGAATAATTTTCCGAGTCTAAATTTTTAACCGCACTGTACAGCCGGCTTACAATCGCACCTTTATGTATTTTTTGAATATCCCTCAATACCTTTTCCAGGTTTTCAATTTCGACGCGTGCCCAATAATGACGGATACTCGATACCCTCGATTCAATAATTTCGGGCAATTCTTCCATCAACACTTTGCCCAAAGTTCTGAATTCAGCGAAAGGAGAACTTTCGGATTCACGTTGCTTTATAAAAGCATCCCAATCAAAGCCGTAGCTTTTTAATTTCTCAATTAATGGCGAAAGTCTTTTGTCGCTAAATTCGAGCAACCTCTGGATTCGGCCCAAACGCTGAACGGCAGCCCGTTCAGGTTCTTCACTCTGTTTATCAAGTTCGGGACCACCATGCCTTGCCACCAGGTAATCCCAGCGCAATATGAGTTCACTGCGCAATCTTGATAGTTTTGCTAGTGCCGCCAGAGCCTGAAAGTGCTGGATCTTGGTTGGTTGTCCTGAAGCTACTTTGGCATTCTGAATGAATCTTCGCCATGCGGGACGAAAAATTAGGGAAAGGCCACCTATACTACCACGGCGTGAGGCTTCCTCCGCCAGTTCAACAGCCAATCGCTCTTGTTCTTCAAAAGAGATATTTTCGGCCAGCCGCGGGCGATGGAGAATGAAAAGCTCCTGCGAGTTTGCTTTTAATTCCTCAATTTCTCCAAGCAATCTTATGAGATTATTCCACGGCTCACAATAGATTTTGCCCTTAATTCCAGAATCTACAGCTGCAAGTTCCCAATCTTCAGCTTCCAATAGCTCCTTTCCGATTTTTTTTGTTTCCTTTGCGAGTTCATCCAAAGTCTCAACAATTTCCCGTCCTTTTTTTTCGTCATCCCAGAACTCCGAGCCGAGCGAATTAACCGGATGCGACAAAATTCCGCTAAGTTCGGCAAAACGTTCGGGATACATAAGACTTTCCGGTGAAGGAAGTCCAAAAAGCATCTCCCGCTCTTCTTCGGGCGTTACGGCAGCATTGGTTTGATAGAGTTCTACCAATTCCTGAATAGAAAGTGGCATGGGCTCGCCCCGCTCCACCGGTCCCGGAATCCAGTCATGAACGCCCTTACCTTTCGCAACCAGCCTGGCTGCTTCACACGGATCATAAGACTCGCCGCCTATTACAATCGGCCTGTACTCGCTGCCGACTGCATCCAGAAGGCGCTGCTGCAATGTCTGAATTTCCTTTATTAGCTGTCTCCTCTGAGAAGACAAATCCTTCGCCCTCTCTTCAAAAGTCTTCGCGTCTCCATGATTTAACTGTTCGACGATATGATTTACAGCCTCTTCGAGCTGCTTTCGGCTCTCCAAATCGTTGTCCAGCACGCTGACACAAAGGGGCCTCAGCGGTTCGACTATTTTGTCTCGAAGCACTCTTAGGGCTTTGGAGGTATGTGCGGTAACAAGAACGGATTTACCCTGGGCGAGGAGATGGCCGATGAGATTTGCAATTGTGTGCGTTTTTCCAGTCCCAGGGGGGCCCTGGACCAAAACGGCACCGTAATTCTCCAATCTTTCTGCAATTTTTAATTGTTCTTTATTCCAAGGTTTGCTGAATAGTATTTCTTCTGGTTCACCCCCTGGAAATTCATTATATTCTTTTTCCGGATTTTCGCTTTTCCCCTCCGACAAATCTATACCCACAATCCTTGACAAAAACGATGGTATTTCCTTCCGGTTCTGCAAATCTTCCAGAATCTTTTCTAGCGCAAGGGCGAACCCCTGGGTCCGTTGTCTTAAGAAAATCAAAGGCGATCTTCCTATAACTGGTTGCATCGATCCTTGCTGCGGTAGCTTTTCTCCGATAAAGTTGCCATGGGGCGAAAGGGCCACTACAAGTCGTCTGAGAAAGCCCGAAGTATCGTCCCCTCCCAGCGGATGAAAACCTCCTTTGCTCCATTCATCCTGGAGACTTGCCAAGTTATTTATATCAACCTCTGTCGC
>QGUT01000109.1 GCA_003242255.1 Bacillota bacterium | reverse complement strand
CTTTTCCACTTCGCCTATGGAATGAAGCCCTTTGCCTTCCCTAGACATAATATCAATCCCCCCCTATTTTCAATACTATTCTAACAAAATACAAAAGTATAGTCAATATTGACGAAAAAACAGAATGTAAGGTTTTTGAGTATATATATAAAAACCTTACAAACAATTGACGCAACCTTACATTTGTGATATCATCCCGTTATGAATAAATAGGAGGGAGGGCTTTTATGGGGAAGCTGACCAAAGAAGACGTTTTGAAAAAGGCCGAAGAACTGGATGTCAAATTCGTCCGGCTACAGTTTACCGACATCCTGGGGATAATAAAAAATGTTACCATTACGGTGAATCAGCTGGAAGATGCTCTGGACGGGAAAATCATGTTTGACGGCTCGTCCATCGAGGGTTTCACGCGGATACAGGAATCGGATATGTACCTTAAACCCGATTACGACACCTTTGCCATTCTGCCGTGGCGGCCCAGGAAGGGCGCCGAAGCGAGGCTCATGTGCGACGTTTACATGCCCGACGGCCAGCCATTTATAGGTTGCCCGCGGAGCATATTGAAGAAAGTTTGCGAAAAGGCAAAAAGCATGGGGTTTGAGTTTCACGTGGGTCCGGAACCGGAGTTTTTCCTGTTTCAGCTGGATGAAAACGGCAGGCCCACTACGGTGACCAACGACAAAGGCAGTTATTTCGACCTTTCGCCGGTGGACCTGGGGGAGAACGCCCGTCGCGATATAGTGCTGGCCCTGGAGGAAATGGGCTTTGAGGTGGAAACTTCCCACCACGAGGTGGCGCCGGGACAGCACGAGATCGATTTTAAGTACACCCACGCCGTCAGAGCTGCCGACAACATAGTTACTTTTAAGTTCGTCACGAAGGCCATAGCCATGGAGCACGGTCTCTACGCCACCTTCATGCCAAAGCCCATCTTCGGCGAAAACGGCTCCGGAATGCATCTTCACATGTCGCTCTTTAAAGACGGGGTAAACGCCTTTTACGATGAAAATGACAAGGAAACCGGCCTCTCGCAGATAGCCAAGTACTTTATAGGCGGCATACTGCACCACGTAAAGGGCTTTACGGCCGTAACCAATCCTACGGTGAATTCGTACAAGAGGCTGGTGCCGGGCTATGAGGCTCCCGTTTACATTTCCTGGTCCACGCAAAACAGGAGCGCCCTGGTAAGGGTTCCTTCGGCCCGCGGAAACGGCAGCAGGATAGAATTGCGGAGCCCCGATCCCTCGGCAAACCCGTATCTGGCCCTGGCCGTGATCCTTGCCGCTGGCCTGGACGGCATTGAGAATAAAATCGATCCGGGGCCCCAGACCTTCGACAACATTTACGAGATGACTCCTGCCGAAAGGTTGGCGGCCGGCATAGAAAATCTGCCGGGAAGCCTGAAAGAGGCCCTGGAATACCTTTCCAAAGACGAAGTCATAAAAGAGACTCTTGGACCCCACGTATACGAACATTTCGTGAAGGCCAAGCTCATAGAGTGGGAAACTTACAGGATTCAGGTCCACCAGTGGGAACTGGATCAGTACCTGGGGATATTTTAGTTTGAAAGCCCTTAAAAAGGGCTTTTTCTTTCCTTCGAGACAAATCATGAACGCAACTTTGTAGTATCTTGTAAGTGAACAATTTTGAGGGGGTATTCGGATGGCCGATTTAAATTTTCTAAAGGAGTACTTTTCTTTGGATGGCAAGGTGGCCATGGTGACTGGAGGTAATTCGGGGATAGGGAGGGCCATAGCCACCGCCTTAGCCCGGGCAGGTGCCGATCTTTTTTTGTACGTCCACTCGGAGAGAAACATCGAAGAAATGAAAAGGGAATTTAAAAATCTGGGAAGGCGGCTGGAATACGAGGTAGGAGAGCTCGCCAGGGAAGAAGACGCCATGTCGGCGGTGGAAAAATGCGTCCAAACTTACGGCAGGATCGATATTCTTGTCAACAATGCGGGTACCATACACCGGGCCCCGATTCTGGAAGGGGACAACGAATCCTGGAAAAGAGTGATAGACGTAAACTTAAGCGCCGTCTACTACCTTTCGAAGGTCGCCGCCAGATACATGGTGGCCCAGAGGGCGGGGAAGATAATAAACGTAGCTTCCATGCTGTCCTTTCAGGGCGGAATTTACGTTCCCTCCTATGCCGCATCGAAACACGGCGTGGCCGGGCTGACCAAAGCCTTTGCCAACGAACTTGCTTCCAAAAACGTCCAAGTAAACGCCATCGCGCCGGGGTACATAGAGACTAAAAATACCAAGCCGATCAGGGAAGATGAGAAGAGGTATATGGAAATCCTTTCCCGGATTCCGGCCGGCAGGTGGGGCGTGCCGGAAGATGTGGCCGGGGCGGCGGTTTTTCTCGCATCCAAGGCATCGGATTACATGAGCGGGCACATCCTGTGCGTGGACGGCGGATGGATGGCCCGGTGATGGCTCGTTGACAAAAGAATTTTTTCAAACATAAGAAGGAATTTTTTAATATGTAGAGAAATATAAAAAATGAAACAAGAGTGAACAATATGCAACGGTGATTAGAATGGGGAATGGAATTCAGTCGGTCAAGAGAGCTCTGTTTATCCTGGAACAACTTGCTTCAAGCGAAAATGGGTGTTCGGCAGCGGAACTTGCCAGAGATCTGGGAGTAAACAGGAGCACTGCCTTCAGGCTCTTAGAGACGCTTTCGAACATGGGCTATGTAAACCAGGACGGGCTCACCAAAAGGTATCACCTTACTATGAAAGTGTTTTCGCTGGGCAGCATGCTGCTCGAGCGAATGGATATAAGGTCTGCCGCCAGAGATATTCTTGTGGACCTCAATGAAAGAAGCGGGCATACGGTACATCTGGGGCTTCGCGATGGATTTGAAGTGGTCTATATAGACAAATTGCCCGGCAAGTATGCCATCCAGATGTACTCCATGGTGGGAAAGAGAGCTCCCCTTTACTGCACGGGCCTCGGGAAGGCGATTCTGGCCTTTTTGAAGGACCAGGAAATAGACGAATTTTTAAGGGTCGTTAAGTTAAAAAAATTCACTGCCAATACGATTTCGGAAGCCTCGTCGCTTAAAAGGGAGATTGAAAAAATAAGAAAAAGAGGGTACGCGCTGGACCTGGAAGAACATGAAGAAGGGATAAGGTGCGTGGGGGCTCCCATCTTCAATTGCCGCAACGAGGTTATGGGGAGCCTGAGCGTGGCGGCGGTGACCATTACGCTGGGGGGAAAGTCCATAGAAGAATACTCGGAAGATGTGGTCAAGGCTGCAAAAAAAATAAGTGCGGCCCTCGGCGCTACGGTATAATTTTTTTACCCCAATAATGAAACCAAGTTGCGCAATATGCAACTCATAATATTGGGCAATTTGAGAGGATGGCGGTTATGAACCTGATGACTATTGACGGCGGAACCACCAATACAAGGATATACCTGTTCCGGGAAGGGGAAATAGTTGCTTCTTCGCGCCTTCCGATAGGAGTAAGAGATGCAGCAATGGCAGGTAAGAAGGACGGGCTCATAAACGAGGTCCGAAAAGCCATAGAAAATCTGTTAAAAGAATCGAAAATCGAATACAGGGACATACGATTGGTCGTGGCTTCCGGAATGATCACCTCAAACCTTGGCATCCTGGAAGTTCCCCACATCACCGCGCCGGTGGCGATCGACGACTTGATCAAATTCAGCAGGTATTTGGTGCTGCCGGAATTTTTTGACCTGCCCTTCCTCTTCGTGCCGGGAGTAAAAAACAGAAAACCGTCTTGGGCTGATTCAAAATCGGATGACCTGATAGAAGCCATGGACATGATGAGAGGAGAGGAGACGGAGACTTTCGGCATAATGGAGCTCAGGGGCTTGAAAGGCCCTGCTGTGCTGATTCTGGCAGGTTCTCATATAAAGATTGTCAAAGTCGACGAATGGGGGCGGATCGATTCTTCCGTCACCACGATGGGAGGAGAACTCTTCAGCACCATATCCAGAAACACGATCCTCGCCAATTCTATCCCCCCCGAGCTGGTGACGAAAGCAGAAAGAGAGCAACTCCTCAGAGGGGCCAGAATATCCGAAAGAGTGGGTTTTGGCAGGGGCTGTTTTGTGACGAGGGTAATGGACCTGCTCGGCGATACCGAAGGCAACGATAGAGCCAATTTTCTCCTGGGAGCGGTTATAGGGCAGGACATTTATGCGATGAAGAACAGCCAGGCCCTTAAAGTGAATCCGACAGACACCATCGTGATAAGCGGGCCTGGCCCGCTGAGGGAAGCTTTCTACATACTGCTGACGGCGGACCCCTATTTTGCAGGCAGGATAATAATGCTGGAAGATGAGGAAGTTAGATATTCAGTGCCCGTCGGGGCGAGAAAGATTGGCATGGGATTTTTGGAAATGCAAAAGCGAAGAGGGGGTGATAGAGAGCAGAATTTATCGGTGCCTGATTGAGCAGAAAGACACGTTTTTACTAGTTACCAAAAAAGGAGGAAATTGTGATGAAAAGGGTTAGAATATTGACTGTATTCCTGCTCCTCACTATTTTAGCCTTGACGGGGTGCCAGAGCCAGCAGAGCAAGGAGGCAACGGTCAATTTTCCCGAAAAATCGATCGAAATCATAGTGCCCTATGCGGCAGGCGGAGGCACCGACGCCGTGGCCAGGGCCCTTGCCGATGCCGCCAAAGATTGCTTTTCAAAGCCGATAGCGGTCGTAAATAAAACCGGCGGCGGCGGAGCGGTGGGCATGGCCGAGGGCGCCAATGCTAAGGCCGACGGACATACGGTGACCATGATAACGGTAGAGCTCGTGACATTGCCCAACATGGGGCTGGCGCCCTTCACGTATAACGATTTTAAACCCGTAATATTGATAAACTCGGACCCCAGCGCTCTCACGGTAAGGGCCGATGCGCCGTGGGATACTGCCGAGGAATTCTTAAATTACGCCAAAGAGCACCCGGGTGAGGTTAAGGTGGGCAATTCAGGAGCCGGTGCTATCTGGCATCTGGCCGCAGCGGCCATAGAAGACAAGACGGGAGTTAAATTCAACCACGTGCCCTTCGATGGAGCGTCGCCTGCGGTGACTGCGCTCTTAGGAGGCCACATCGATGCGGTGACCGTAAGCCCCGCCGAAGTGGCGTCTCACGTAAAATCGGGCCAGCTTAAAATCCTCGCCGTAGCTTCCGAAAACAGGCTGGAGCAGTTCCCGGATGTGCCCACTTTTAAAGAACTGGGGATTGACGTAGTCGTCGGCACCTGGAGAGGCCTTGGAGTACCGAAGGATACGCCGGACGAGGTGGTGAATATCCTTTACGAAGGTTTTAAGAAAGCGGCCGAAAAGGACTCCTTCAAAGAGTTTATGAAGAACGCAGGGCTGGGCCTGGAGGTAAAGGACGGCAACGGATTCCTTGAAAGGATAAAGAGAGACGACGAACTCTTCTCTAAACTCATAGATTCTCTAGGGCTTGCAAACAAATAAGGGGAGCAAAACCGGCTCCCCTTATAGTGACGAGGGGGAATTTGAATGGCTGATGTCCTAATATCGATTGCCTTTATAATCCTTTCAATACTTGTTTTTCTAGGCACCGGCAAATTTCCGGAATTAAATTTAAACGATCCGGGGCCGGCTTTTTTCCCAAAAATACTGTCAGTGATACTTTTAATATTGAGCACCGCCCTTCTGTTAAGTGCCATTAAAAAC
>QGUT01000108.1 GCA_003242255.1 Bacillota bacterium | reverse complement strand
GGATGGAGCTTTCCCGGTTGAAAAGAAGGCTTGTGACGGCAAAGCGGGGCCATAAGCTCTTAAAAGACAAACAGGATGAGCTCATAAAAAAATTCATAGATATGGTAAAGCAGAACAAAGCCCTGCGCGATGAAGTAGAGCGCGAACTCGTAGCAGCCTTCCAAAGTTTTACGATGGCACGAAGCCAGATGCCCGCGAACGCAGTGGAAGAAAGCCTAATGATTCCAACGGCTAAAGTCAGCATAGATATAAAAAAGAGCAATATAATGAGCGTCAACGTGCCCCGCATAGAGATATCAATGGAAGAAGGGAAGAATTTGTACCCTTACGGGTTTGCGGGTACTTCCGCCGAAATGGACTCGGCCATCCGGACTTTGTCGGCCATGCTGCCGAAAATGTTGAAGCTGGCCGAATTCGAAAAGGCATGCCAGCTCATGGCCGATGAAATAGAAAAGACGAGGCGCAGGGTAAACGCCCTGGAATACGTGCTGATACCGCAGCTCGAAGAGACGATAAAGTACATCACCATGAAGCTGGACGAAAACGAGCGCTCCAGCCGCACGCGGCTGATGAAGATAAAGGAAATGGTGATGTGATGAAACTGAGAAAGCAGGTTAGAATTTTAACAGTCTAACCTGCTTTTTCTATACTTTCTCGCATGTCCCACCGGAGATACGCGAGGCAGATCGCTATGAGCTTGATGATGGACAAAAAAATTACGATGAAACTAAAACCTTAAAGGAGGTGTTACCATGTTATTCGATCTTTACCAGTACAATTACCCCTCCCGGCGGAACGTGGTTCTGGCCAAGAAGGGCATGGTAGCCACTTCCCAGCCCCTGGCGGCCCAGGCGGGGCTCGAGATTTTGCGCAAGGGCGGAAATGCGGTGGACGCAGCCATTGCGACGGCAGCCTGCCTTACGGTGGTGGAACCCACGGGCAACGGGATAGGGGGCGACGCCTTTGCGATAGTGTGGTTTGAAGGTAAGCTCTACGGCCTCAACGCCAGCGGGCCGGCCCCTAAATCTATTTCGGCCAAAAAGCTGAGGGAGATGGGATTAACAAAAATTCCCAAATACGGCTTTATCCCCGTCACGGTCCCGGGGCTGCCCGCAGCCTGGGCCGCCCTTTCGAAGAGGTTCGGGAGGCTTCCCTTCAAAGAAGTTCTGGAGCCGGCGATAGCGTACGCCGAAGAAGGCTACCCCGTTTCGGTAAACGTGGCCAAACTATGGAAGAAAGCTTACGATACCTTCGCCCGGTGCCGGAGCGAGGAGTTCCAATACTGGTTCCAGACTTTTTGCCCCGACGGCAGGCCTCCGGAAGCGGGAGAGGTGTGGAAATCTAAAGATCACGCCAGGACCCTTATTTCCATCGCCGAATCGAACGCCGAATCCTTTTACAGGGGAGAACTGGCCGACAGGATCGATGATTTTTCCAAAAAATATGGGGGATTCATAAGGAAAGAGGACCTGGCTTCTTACGAGCCCGAGTGGGTGGAGCCCATAAGCGTGAATTACCGGGGTTACGACGTGTGGGAGATCCCGCCGAACGGCCAGGGCATCGCGGTGCTCATGGCACTCAATATCTTGAGCGAGATGGAATTCGACGCAAAAGAGGCAGTGGACACTTACCACAAGCAGATCGAGGCCATGAAACTGGCCTTCGCCGACGCCAGAAAGTACGTGGCCGATCCCCGGTTTATGAAGGTGTCGGTAAAGGACCTGCTGAGCAGGGATTACGCGAAAGAGAGGAGAAAGCTCATAACCGAAAAGGCGTTGACGCCCGAAGCTGGGGAGGTGCGGGAAGGCGGCACGGTATACCTGGCGGCCGCCGACGGCGAAGGCAACATGGTTTCGTACATCCAGAGCAATTACCTGGGCTTCGGCTCGGGCCTCGTGGTGCCCGGCACCGGGATCGCGCTGAACAACCGGGGGAACAATTTCACCCTGGAGGAGGGCCACCCGAACATGCTGGGACCCGGCAAGAAACCCTATCACACCATAATTCCCGGCTTTCTCACCAAAGAAGGCAAAGCTGTCGGCCCCTTCGGCGTCATGGGCGGCTTCATGCAGCCCCAGGGACACCTGCAGATCCTCACCGGCATGCTGGACTTCCATTTAAATCCTCAGGATGCCCTGGATGCTCCCCGGTGGCAGTGGATGAAAGGAAAGACCGTCCACGTGGAACCGGGATTTCCTGTAAACATCGCCCAGGCCCTGCTGAGGAGAGGTCACGATGTGGTGTACGAAACTGAATCCACCAGCTTCGGAAGAGGCCAGATCATATGGAGGAAGGACGACGGCGTGCTGATTGGAGCCACCGAACCCCGGGCCGACGGACAGGTGGCGGCGTGGTAATTTACGGCAAGATCCGCCCTGAAAAGGGGCGGATCTTTTTTTTGCCATTAAAAATGAAAAAAGGATCTCGCCTGCGACAGCATAATGGCTGCAATTTTTGGCAATAATTTTAAATGAAGAAGCTGAAGCGGGAGGAGATGTTTGTGAAATTTTTGAAAATACTCGTCATATCGGCCTTTTTTATGCTGGCAAGCCCATTTTCGTCGTACAGCATGGTGGAAAAAGACCCCATGGTCAGGGCCTTTACCGCTGCCGGGGTCCAGATAGAATCCTTCGATGTGGCGGACTGGTCCAGAATAAATGAGGACTTTATGGAGTTTTCGGACCTGGAAGAAATCGCGGAGAAAGCATTTACAGTTTTTCAGACTTCCGGTGAAAAATATTCCGTTTCCCGGGACTCTGACGACATGTACAGAGTGGTCACCCTGGAAAGCCCCCTTTCTGATGGAAATTACGTGAGGATAGTGGTGCAGACAGTGAAGCTTCCCGAGGAATTTGAAAAGGAGCCCCAGACATACCTGGCGGTAAGCGTTACCGGCAGCGATGCTGGAAAATTGAAAGATATAAAGCAAAAGGTGGCACGGGCCATCAGGTCAAGCGGAGGGCAATCAAGAATTACCACTTGCCTTGCCGGGGTGGTTTATGGTAGATTTAATTGGATAGAAGTGAATGAAATTACAAATAAAATCCTCGAAGAACTGAAAGTGGAATACGTCGAGAAGATGGAAGACCTCGAAATGCAAAATTACATCGGCTACAGCCCGCTTCTCAAGGATAGCCTTGAAATAATGGGAAAAGAATATAACGTGAATTTAGCCGTTAGATATAGCGAAGAGGACGACAGAACCTATATCTGGTTGGGGGTACCGGTTCTCTCGATTGACTATTAGATGCGGGGGGAAAGAGATTGGAAAGTTTTGTAGTAGAAGGTGGTGCGTGCCTAAAAGGGACGGTAAAGATCAGCAGTGCCAAAAATGCCGTTTTGCCGGTGATGGCCGCAGCGCTTCTGGCCGATGGTGAGTGCACTATAGAAGATGTTCCGGAACTGGAAGATGTCAGGGTCATGAGGGAGGTGCTCGTGGCCCTGGGGGCAAAATGCCAGAATGAGGATAAAGCTTTGAAAATCGATTCTTCCAATATAAGTGCCATTGAGGCCCCATACGAGCTCGTAAGGAAAATGAGGGCTTCTTTTTTGGTGATGGGGCCGCTCTTGGCCCGATTCGGAAAGGCAAAAATATCGCTGCCCGGCGGCTGCGCCATCGGGAGCAGGCCAATAGACCTTCATTTAAAGGGATTTGCAGCCCTGGGGGCTGAGATAGAAGTGGGTCACGGCTTTGTGGAAGCCAAATGCGAAAAACTCAAGGGGAACGTGATCTACCTTGACTTTCCCAGCGTGGGGGCCACGGAAAACATCATGATGGCCGCCGCCATGGCCGAAGGGCAGACCGTCATAGAAAATGCCGCTAAAGAACCGGAGATCGTGGATCTCGCCAACTTCCTGAATTCCATGGGAGCCCATATCCGGGGAGCCGGCACCGATATCATAAAAATAGAAGGGACCAAAAGCCTAAAGGGCATATCCTATACGGTCATACCTGACCGAATAGAAGCGGGGACTTATTTGATAGCCGGGGCCATTACCAATGGAGACGTGCTCGTGGAAAACGTCGTGACCGAACACTTAAAGCCCCTCATCGCCAAGCTGGTGGAGAGCGGAGCGGAGGTGGAAGAGAGCGAGGACAGCGTGAGGGTCATAGGGCGGGGAAGGCCCAAGCCGGTGGATGTGAAGACCATGCCGTATCCGGGTTTTCCCACGGACCTGCAGGCCCAGATGATGGCCTATCTCAGCTTCTGCACCGGCACGAGCATGATTACTGAAACCGTCTTCGAAAACCGGTTCATGCACGTGGAAGAATTGAAGCGCATGGGGGCGAAAATCAAGATAGAAGGAAGAAGCGCGATTATAGAAGGAGTAGAGAATCTCACCGGGGCGCCTGTAAAGGCGACGGACCTCAGGGCTGGAGCCGCCCTGATACTGGCCGGCCTTGCAGCCAAAGGGAAGACGGTGGTGTCCAACGCCCATCATGTGGACCGGGGCTACGAAAATATCGTTGAAAAAATAAGGAAACTGGGTGGGAAGATCGAAAGGATAGAAAGAGCCGATTGAGGCTCTTTTTTATTCTATTCATCATATTCCCCGAGGCAGGAAAATAAAATTTAAAGAGGACAACGGGGGGATGGGAATATGATGAGACGGATCGCGTACCACCTTATTTTTTTTATATTTTTGCTGGTGGTCGTCTTGCCTGCGGTCGTGGTAAGGAGCTGCGGCGGTCCCTTGCCGGAAAAACTCGATGAAGAAGGTGAGACGGATAAACCCGGGGGAATGACAGTATCCCTTTATGTCACTTCAAAAAATAAGATAGAGGAAATACCTTTGGAAGAATACGTCAAGGGAGTGGTGGCGGCCGAGATGCCGGCGTCCTTCAACATGGAAGCCCTCAAGGCCCAGGCGGTAGCAGCCCGGACCTATGTATACAGGAGGATGAGGTCAAGGGGTGGGCCGGGCTGCAGCCTGCACCCCGGTGCCGACGTCTGCGACGACCCCACCCACTGCCAGGCGTGGATAAATAATGCCCAGATGTTGAAGAAGTGGGGGATATTTGCATATTACCACTACTACAGCAAAATCTCCCAGGCTGTGAAAAACACCGCCGGCCTGGTTATTTTTTACGAGGGGGAGCCCATTGATCCTCTTTTTCATTCTACTAGCGGAGGGAAAACGGAAAATGCCGAGGACGTGTGGGGGAATTACGTGCCATACCTGCGGAGCGTCGTAAGTCCCGGCGAGGAATCATCGCCGAAATTCAAGGAGGTAAAACTTTTGCCCGTGGGCGAAGTGGTTTCGAAGATTAAGGAGAAATGGCCCGATATCGAACTGGACCCCAAGAGGCCCGAAAGTCAGTGGGAAGTTGTGGAAAGGAGCGAGGGCGGGCGGATCAAAAAAATGCGGATAGGCAGTAAGACGGTGAGCGGCACCGAGATAAGGGAACTGTTTGGGCTCAATTCGACCAATTTCCGATGGGAAAGGGAAAAGGACAAGATAAAATTTACCACCATAGGCTACGGGCACGGGGTAGGCCTCAGCCAGTACGGAGCTAACGCCATGGCCGAAAAAGGGGCAGGTTTTATGGATATCCTGAAGCACTATTACACGGGGGTTGAAATAAGTAAAATAGATGCATAGCGGAGGAAAATTTTGGACATAATACTACTGAGGTGATTCCCTATGCGATTTAGTCAGTTCATCAAGAAGCTTTCCTCCGCTGTGCAGAAC
>QGUT01000296.1 GCA_003242255.1 Bacillota bacterium | reverse complement strand
TCCATATATTTCTCCAGTAGACCGGAAATTTCCAAAATATCCATTCTCCACTTCCCCTTCTTTCCTCAAACCGGGTTAATCTTTATTTCGCCAAAAAATTACGATTTCCTTCCTTTTCCTAAAAATTTAAAAAAGATTAATGTATCCATAAATCATCTGAAAAGGGAAATTTATCTTATCGTGTCATATTATAGCATAATAGCGCAATCTTTGCATATGAGACTTTGAGACTACCGTAAAAGGCAAAAAAATGCGTGAAATAAAATTTCACGCATTTTTACGATCGAACTTTTTTCAATTCTTCCAGCAGTTTGTCATTTAAAACTTTGATATAGGTTCCTTTCATCCCTAAGGACCTGGATTCGATGACGCCGGCGCTTTCCAGCTTTCTCAAGGCGTTTACTATCACGGAGCGGGTTATTCCCACTCTATCGGCGATCTTGCTCGCCACCAGTAGGCCTTCATTTCCGTCTAATTCTTCAAAAATGTGCTGGACTGCTTCCAGTTCCGAGAAGGAAAGTGTCCCTATGGCAAGCTGCACGACTGCCTTTTTACGAGCTTCCTCTTCAATTTCTTCGGTCTTAGATCTCAGTATCTCCATTCCTACGACCGTGGCACTGTACTCCGCCAGAACCAGGTCGTCGTCTGTAAATTTGTCGCCAAACCGGGCCAGCACCAGGGTTCCTAATCTCTCTCCCCCGCCGTTTATAGGCACGATGGTCACCAATTTCCCAGAATGCGGGCATTTCTGCTCTTTGTCGAATATGCATTCGAATTCTTCCTGGTGCATATTGGGCATCGTTTCGTGGATTTCTAGCAACTTGTCGTTGTATTCTTTGGGGAACATCTTCTCTTCCAGCACCCTATTTTGGATCACATCGCAGTCGTATTCGTTGAGAAGAGCATAGCCCAAGACTTTCCCCTTTCGGCTGGCCACGTAAGCGTTGGCATTTAAGACTTCGCTCAAGATTTTGCACACTTCGCTGAAATCCACCGGATACCCTGCTGACCTCTGTAATAACTTGTTGATCCTCCTTGTCTTTTCTAACAAATCGCTGCTCATTTTATATTTCCTCCTTTTTCGATTTTTTTAAAATTAATTTTATCATAAAATATACATGCTTAAATCTCTATCCTTGACTATATCCTTTAGTTTTTCATCGACGTAATTTTTGTCGATTACAAATTCGGGGTTATTTTCCCTGATTTCAGGAGCGTTGAACGAAATATCTTCCAATAACTTTTCCATAATGGTATGCAGCCTCCTGGCTCCGATATCTTCTGCGTGCTGATTCACATGAGCTGCTATACTCACTATCTCATCAATAGCATCTTCCGTAAATTGGATTTTTATTCCTTCAGTTTCCAGCAGTGCCTTATATTGTTTTATAAGTGAATTTTTGGGTTCCACTAAAATTCTTTTCAGGTCTTCCTTTGTTAGGCTCTTTAATTCCACCCGAATCGGGAACCTTCCCTGCAACTCCGGTATGAGGTCCGACGGCTTCGAAATGTGAAAGGCTCCTGCGGCGATAAAGAGGATGTGGTCGGTCTTCACGGGTCCGTACTTGGTCACGACGGTGCAGCCTTCCCCTGGTCTCTTATACACATCTCCAACCCCCCAAA